>JAHEZZ010000164.1 GCA_023250815.1 Bdellovibrionales bacterium | reverse complement strand
TCTCAGAAAAAGAAAGTTTTCGCAAAAAATGCCTGGACCTTCTAGAACAAATAAAAGAGATCAATGAAGAAAAACATCAAGAACTCAATAAAATGTTTCACCAAGGGTATGACAAATTAAATATCCAACGAAAAAAAATTATGGGACTCCATGGCCAGTTGGTCAATGAACTTAATATCCTCAAGAACAATGCAGGGATAGTTGGCAGTCCTCGTCAAGCGGCCAAAAAAGTCATTGAGCAGGTAAAAGATAGCGCCAAGCTAGTTCAGAAAAGTGCTGAAGAAATCGGAAAAGCAAGTAAAAAAATGGCCAATCAAATGGTCGCTGAAATAAGTCACAAACCAGCAAAAAAGGCGATAAAAAAAGCGGCGCCAAAAAGTGTAAAAAAAGAAGATTCAAAAAAGGCCAAAAAAAGTGTTGAAAAAATGCCTTCCAAGGTAAAACGCACCAAGACTGCGGCGAAAAAAACCTCCAAGAAATAAGAACTTTCATGAAAAAAGTTGAAGACTGGCTATCTGAATATGGCGAATCTCATCGACACCCAACGAATAGAATTATTCACAAATTTTGTGTTCCACTTATTGTCTATACTCTGATCGCAATGCTGTGGGCCCTTCCATTTCCCCTCATTACTCCCTCTCCCCTCATCAATTGGGCAGGAATTTTAACTCTAATTGCCCTCGTTTTTTATTTTAGTTTAGGATTTCGCCCTGGCATTTTTATGGCCCTGTTTATTCTCCCTCTATTTATTTTTTTAAAAATGATAGGGACAGAACAAGCGCCTATTATTTTCCAAATATCTGGAGTTCTTTTTATCATTGCATGGATCTTCCAATTTATCGGACATAAAATAGAAGGCAAAAGGCCTTCTTTCTTAAAAGATCTCTTTTTTTTATTAATAGGGCCGCTATGGGTTTTTAGACCTCTGTGGAAAATTTTTTAGTTCCAATATAGAGATCAAAACGAGTGCTTTTCCCTTTAAATGAAGAATTTACCCCTGGTAATATTTCACTCCCCTTAAGACTTCGTTTTACCACGACTCTTGAAAAATGTTGAGAACAAATAAATTGCAAATCATCCTTAGGATCAGTTAGCAGTTTTTTAAAATATTGATTGTCAAAAATATCTCCGATAGCGATAATTTCTTTTCTAGGTTTTGCCTTCCGATCTTTGACTGTACTGATTTTCCCTTGATCATACATTGGATCAAAATATAGACAATTTGCCTGATTCATTTTTTCTGAATAATCTTTAAAATCACCGCAGTAAATTTCCAAGGGCAAATCAATATAATTTTCTTTAAGTATCTTTTCTTGATGTTTTAAAAAAAGATAAAGCAGAGGATTTGACTCAAATGCAATAACCCTAAAACCCAAGGCCAGAAGAAAAAGGGTATCCTTGCCAGTCCCACAAGTTGCGTCGATCACAGGCCATTTTTTTTTATCGCAGGCCTTTTTATTTTGAGGATAGATGGCCCTACCCAACATTTCTTGACGAACAGATAATTTTTCTTTCAATAACTGTTGATAGTCTTTTTTCCAGTCGAGTTGATAATTTATTCCAGTAAGGGGAAATTCTAAGCTCATTTTAAAATTATCAATATGAAGTTCAACTGGAATGTCCCAAATAACTTCGGACAATCCCAAATCAAAGGAAAGTTTTCTCATTTCTTGTGAAAAATAATCTTCTTCATCGATTTTTGTAAGCATCGTAAAGGGCGAAGTTATTTTTTTTTTATTCATAATTAAATCATCCCATATTTCTTAGACTTTCTCGACTAGTAAAGCAGAATCGGCCATGTTAAAAATAAATAAAAAAAATTATTTATAAGGATTATGCATGTCTTCTCACCTCCCTTACAATCCTGAAACTCTTCCCCGAGAACTCAAAAAATATTATATTTCAATTTCTGAATCTGAAGAGGCCGAAATGCTGGCCGATATCGGCAAAAATAATCTTCATGATCTTTTTTCTCATATTCCAGAATCTGTAAAATTTAAAAGTGCACCTTATTTTGGGCCATCCCTGACCTATCCAAGTCTCGTTTCCCATCTGGAAAATGTGGCAAAAATGAATACCCTTAGAACATCTTTTTTGGGAGATGCACTTCCCCATTATGATGTCCCACAGATTTGCCAAGAAATCTCTAATCTCAGAGGACTAACAACGGCCTACACCCCTTATCAACCAGAACGCTGCCAAGGAACACTTTACACCCTATGGATTTATGCCAGCGCCATTTCTGAGCTTACTGGCTTTGAGGCAATCAACGCTTCTCTATATGATCGTTCGACCTGTCTTTACGAAGCACTTCAAACTGCTTTACGTTTGCGTCCAGGAAAAAAAACAGTATTAGTTTCACACACTCTTTACCCTCAAGATTTAGAGGTTTTGTTCACCTTAGCGCAAAATACTTCACTGAAATTAGTAACTGTCCCCGCCAATAAAAATGGAGTTATCGATCTTGGGTCGCTCAACATTTTAACTCAAGAACATCAAAATGATTTGGCAGGATTTGCATTTCCTCAAGTCAATTGCTTAGGACTCTTGGAAAATGTCCATGCCCTAACGGATATTTGCCAAACAAATAACATAATAGGCATTGGGGTAATCGATCCTATGCAATTGGCCTCGACTGGTTTAATCCCCCCATCCTTGTGGGGAAAAAATCAAACTGGTGTGCAAATAATTGTAGGAGAAGGACAACACTTGGGGCTTCCTCCCCTTTTTGGGGGGCCAGGCCTTGGTATCTATGGCATTCGCTACAACGATGCTGATAAAAATTCAATTCGTCAAACTGCTGGCCGCTATGTTGGCCAGGGTTTTGATTCAAATGGAAATAAAGCTTTTGCCTTAGTCTTATCTACCAGAGAGCAACATATAAGGAGAGAGAAGGCGACTTCCAATATTTGTTCCAATCAATCGTTTGTTGCGACTCTCGCTGGTGCCAGTATATTAGCAAGAGGTGAAAAAGGAATGAACCATGCTGCAACTAAATCACAAGAACTAGCTCAAACACTCATTAAACGACTCACACATGTTCCAGGAATCAAACTTGCTTTCAATGGCGCCATCTACAATGAATTTATTTTACAGCTCCCTATAAAATGCGAAGAATTAATTGAATCTGCTCGCCACTCTGATTTGCACATCGGCGTAAATGTTTCTTCAAGAATAAAATGCCTCACTGGTAAAGATGGCCAATTTTTACTGCTTTCATTGTTCGACCGCCATAGCGGCCAAGACTTAGAAAAATTATGCCAATTTTTTTATGCTCAATTTGGCGGTCCGAAGGAAGAATCGGAAATGTCTTCGGCGCAAATTCCAACAGAATTAAAACGTTCAAAAGCAGTGAATTTGCCAAACCACAAGATCGCTGACATTAAAAATTTCTATCAGAAGTTATCCGATTTAAATGTTAGCCCTGATGACCATATTTACCCTCTCGGCTCATGCACCATGAAATATAACCCTTACATCAACGATTACACAGCAGGCCTCTCTGCTTTTACCAATCTTCATCCTGAAGTACCCGAGTCCGATGCACAAGGTTCACTCCATATTCTCTATGAAACTCAAGAAATTTTTAAAACCATCACCGGCCTTGCTGGGGTAACAACTCAGCCTGTCGCCGGTGCACAAGGTGAATTAGCGGGATTAAAAATGTTTCAGGCGTACCACCAAGATCGCAATGAATTAAAACAACGGGACATCATCCTTATCCCCAAATCGGCCCATGGAACGAACCCTGCAACAGCTGCAATGGCGGGAATAGAAACTTCTGCCGGGAAAGAAGAAAAAGGAATTGTTATTGTTGGAGCAGATAGCACCGGCCAAATTAATAGAGACGAACTCAAATCACTTGTCGAGAAATACCAAAAACGCATTTTAGGAATCATGATTACAAACCCCAACACCTCAGGAATTTTTGAAAGTAATTTTAAACAAATTGCAGAACTCATTCATGATGTAGGCGGATTAGTTTATATGGATGGGGCCAACATGAATGCAATTGCCTCTTGGATTGATTTAGGGGCCATGGGCGTTGATGCCGTTCACAACAATCTTCATAAAACCTGGACTATCCCACATGGGGGTGGAGGCCCAGGGGACGCTATTGTCGCCGTTAGCGAAAAACTTTTACCCTATTTGCCAGGTCTCCAAATTAAATTGGAGAACGGTGTTTATAAAACTTTTAAAGCGCAAAAATCATGCGGCAGCTTCCACCGCCACTACGGAAACTTCGCTCATAAAGTAAGATGCTATACTTACCTTAAAGCACTGGGAACTGAAGGTGTTCGAAAAATGTCTGCCATAGCAGTATTATCGGCAAACTATCTTTATCATAACTTAAAAAACAATTTTCCGATGCTCCCAGAAGGAACAGAAAATATCCCACGCATGCACGAATTTATCTTAACTCCTTCAAAAGATCTTTTTACTCTTGCCGAACAAAAAGGCAGTACAAAAGCACAACTTGTCCCTAGACTTGGAAAATTATTTTTAGATTTTGGTTTACATGCACCAACTGTCGCTTTTCCTGAAATTTATGGCCTTATGATTGAGCCTACCGAATCCTACAGTAAAGATGAACTCGACCAATTTCTAGCAGTTGTAAAAAGCATTTTTAATTTGGCCACAAAACATCCTGAAGTTTTGACGACAACTCCTCACTTTACACCTGTTTTTAAAATTGATGAAGTTGAAGCAAATCGAAGTTTAACCTTTAGAGGTGCTATTTCAGAACTCCCCAACATCCCGCAAAATATTATTGATCCAAAAATTTTATGTAAAATGCCCCCGAAAGAAATTGAAAATAAAATTTTTGCCGCTAATCAAAACGGTAGAAATAAAAAATAATTTTACAAGGCCAAATTTTGGACGGTAGAAATAATTTTCTGACTGGAATCTTTAGGCGTAATTTTATTAATAACTTTGATTGTCTTTGAATCCCAAGCAACATAAGTATTGTATTTACTGTGCTTGGGATTCCGCCTCTCTGAGTAATCCGCAGTTAAGGCCCCCATTTTTTGAAATTTGTTTTCCATCGCAGAAAGAATAGTAGAATCAGTCTTATATATTTTGCGCAAAACCCCTTTTATTGCTCTTGTTATGCCAAGGCTTCCTTTAACAAACCCTTCTGGCAATGCCACGTGATACATTCTGGTGAGATATACTCGATGGCCATTTATGCGAATATTTCTAATTTTGTATTTTGATAATCCCAAATGAGAAACAGAGCTTTCACCACGAATATCATTCGTAATAATTTGATCCCCACTTATCTGCCTAGGTGGCCCTTGATTGGCAACTAAATCAAATGTCACCCCAGAAATGCCAATGGCAAAATCATGTTGAATCGCTTTGCTAATTAGAACTTTTAAAAAGAGTCCCAAAACCTTTACATCATAGATATGCCATCCAAACTTGTCTTTTAAATCAAAAACTCTAGGGTAAGTGTTGAATAGATCCTCTCTTGAGATATCACCAGCAGGAAGATTGGCCCCACCAAATGCGGAAGCATGAAAAGCAATATCTGAACTTCGAGAC
>JAHEZZ010000038.1 GCA_023250815.1 Bdellovibrionales bacterium | reverse complement strand
TCTTTATTCAAAAGATGAATTTCCAGGAATTATTCAATCGCTAGAAATTATTTCTAATTTAAATCAAGGTCGACTAGAAAAAAAAATGCAATCTTTAGCAAAAACCACCTCAATAGAAGAGGGAGCCTCCACAAGCGAAGAGTTGTTCATTGATCCCTCATATTTTCAAGCTTTAGTTATGAACTCGAATTTTAAATATCTCAACATGGCACTCAAAAATGAATGTCAGTTTTATGCTTATTTAGAAAATGGGTTACTAAAAACTTCTAAAATGTCGGCACTCGAAAAATCAGATTTTATTCCTTCTATAGAATCTGACGGAATAAAGCATAAATTTGTATTAATGAAAAAAGAAAACTTTATTAGTTCAATATATTCTAAGAAATGCTTTCAAAATAAAGAAATGGGGAAATTATTTTCTATCCCTTTTTATAAAAAAACGTTGGCCAGTTTAAAATTCACTATCCCAAAAAATAGCACTGAGTGCAATTCAATCTTTAATGAATGGAAAACTAATGATTACCTACCGTACCTTTGCAAAATTTCTGAAATTTCAAAAACCTTTCAACGTCTAGAGCTAGAGTACTCAAATACTTCAAACCTAGAACGTCGTCGAGAATTAAAACTTCAAATGCAAAACTCTGAACAAATTATTAAAGACATTCCTCTGCTTCAAAAAAATTATTTAGATAGCCTATGTTACAATTTAGAAAATTCAGATAATTTTTGCGATAAGTATCTAGGAAAGGATTCCTGGAATAAAATATTAAGTGGAGAAATTCCCTCTGCTAAACTAAATCAACTTTGCCAAGCACATCTCAATAAAAATATTATTAACACTCAAGATCTGAGCGCCTGTGCTAGTCAGTTTATTGAAAACCCCAGAATCTGCAATAACCTAATGACTAAGGATTATTTAGCACTTTTCCCAAGGCCTAACTGTGATGAAATATCTGACGCTCTTGGGGTCTCACAACTTAATTACAAAACATCAGAATGCCCCGGACTAGTGGACAATGAAAGTGTCACGCTAGCTCATCGAATTATCAATCATTTCAAACCAAGAGATTATGTTTCTACTCCTAAAAATTGTCATTCCGAAGTCCTAACAAGTTTTGCTAATCTCAACTTCGAATTCAAATACAAACAAGCCTGGCCACTTGAGATTTGCTACAAAGAACGAATTGAAAACGAAGAAGTTTGCAAAACTTATGTCCCGGGAGATGATCAAAACAATCGATTATCAGAATCAGTGGTCCTTAGTAAAATTTTAAACAAGCAATATAACACTTCAGATAAAGCCTCTTGTTCAATAATAGAACAAGATAAATATAATCCCGTCTTGTTAGAATTTAAAAGTGGGTGCTTTATATTAATCAACAAAAAGCAATGCACGACTTTTAAGTGTGATAAAAAAATTATTTTAAATGGACGAGAAATAAATGATATCAAATATAAAGGAATTCCCTTGTTTGATACAATTCCAAATTCATTTAGCAACGAAAGTTTTGCAATTTTAAATCTACTCATTGATTATTTAAAGATTACCTCTTCGCCCCTAAAAAACTTAAGTGAACTTAAGTTTTTTATTACTCACTCTCCTGGACGAATTATCATGGGGCTAGGCTGTGCTGAAGATATCCTCCCTCAATTCTTTCGAAAAAATGCCATTAACCAATGCACCCCCCTAAGTTTTATAATCGACGGGGTTAAAGAAATAAATGAGAATACCTACCTGTCACTTAGAACTTCAATTGATGAAATTAATTCTCCAAGGTTAATTAATTGGCATTTTATTTACAATGGAGTGAGTAGCTTCAGAGAAGTTCACCCACTAGGAACATGGGCCCTATATGGTCTTAAATAAATTTTTAATTTCAATTTTACTGTCATGCTTTATCAATTTAGCAACAGCAGCAGAACTGGCAAAACTCTCCACCAAACAAGCGATAAACAATTTAAGATTTATTTCCCATGATGGAAAATTTACCTATTTCCAACGAAGATCAGGAACATTGCTACTTTCAACTAACTATAAGGCCATTGAGGTTGTAAAAGGAAGTTTGGGCTCTCAATTTACCATGATTGGCAGTAGTGCTCGAAAAAAACTGATCATATCACAAGATCCATACTTTAATACTTTCTATGGTGTTAGACACAATCTCAGAATATATCAAGTTGGTTATGGAGATAGCAACTCCAAAGAAATTGGTGTTGGGCTTTATCCCGCTATTCATCTTAATGATACTTGGGCCTCTTTTTATGACTCCCATTTAAAAAGTATCTTCTACAAAAATCTTGCATCTGAGGCCCTCAATTTTAAAATTATACTTGGAAATTCATTAAACCCCTACTTCATCCCACAAACAATTATGGCCTCAGAAGACCAAATCCTTTTTACCGATATTAATAATCAAGGAATTCCTGGCGTCGTTTTATTTAATCGAAAAAACAATTCTACCGTCACTTTTTACAAAGCTCAAAGTTACAATTCAAAAGTAGAAATTTGTTCAAATGAGACGAGTTTTTTTATTGGAGTATTTGGATTAAATAGAACAATCAAAGGGTCAAGCATTATTAAATTTGAAAAAAAGAATCTTATCGCAGAAAAAGGAGAAACTATTTATACCAATAATCGGAATGATATCGGACAAATGGTTTGTAACTTTGACAATGAATCGATCTACTTTATTAAAAACTTTTCAAGTGACAAAAAAGAAAAGATAGAAATCGCAGAATTAGTCTTGGCAAACCATGAAGTTAAAGCATTAAGCAATGTTATCGTAGCTTCTTCACTTGTACAGATGGATGGTCTCCTTCTCCTTCCATTCAGGGGGGAATACTTCATTCTAAAAGGCAATGCTAATCTTATAAATGATTCAATCTTAGTAAACCCAAAAATGCCTTCTCCTATCGAATTAAAATTACCCACACCACAGGCCACCCCAGCCCCAACTCCGCTGGCAACACCAACAGCAACCGCGACTCCTGCTTCCCCCTCGAAAGAAAATATCAAACCAGAGAAAACATTAAGGCCTGAATTACCAGGATTAAAATAGTATGAGAATTTTATTTTATTTCATTTTGTTTTTTACTCAATTTGCTTATGCTCAAAATTTTTTTCAAATTTACCGCCCCCTCAAACCTTTTCCTCAAGAATTTATTTATCTTTATGAGTCTGCCCAAATTAACGACTTTAAACAAAGTCATCAGGGAAAATTTAATTTTACACAATTTACAGAAAAATTAGATCATTTTTGCCAAGAAAATCGCCCAGAAGAAATCACTCTTTATTTTAAAAGTATAATTTATAAAAAGTTTCTAGAAGTACATAATTCTAAAATATTTGATTTTGATTTAAATAAATCAGTTTCAGATAAAATTGCAGATCTTCTGGCAAGCAACAAAGAGGCGAACATAAATGAACGCTATCTCTCGATTTCTGAGTGGTTAGTTTCTGCGATATTTTATGACATAAAAAATATTATGAATGATCCCTTATTTTCCACTTATAAATTGGCCAAGGAACAAAAATCAATCGAAGGCATCAGAATTTATAATAAAATAGGACTACTCGCCCCTTTAATTAATAATATCCTAGAACTTACACCTGCTGAATTTAATAACTTTACTTCAGATGTTAGCTTTTCTCTTTTTGACAGTATTATTAAAAGTATGGATATTATTTCAAAATTAATGCCAAAGATTGTTGATCCACTCAAGGCAGAGATCAAGAAAAACACTCCAACCTCATGCTTTCAAATTATCAAAGTGCCCATCATCAGTGATAAAACAAAAGACATCGAAAATATCTTACAAAAAATTGAAACCCCTTCAGCTTCAAATATTATTATAAAAAATTACTGGGTACCAAAAAATGCCCCTCCTAATTACCCTACACCAGACCCCAATTATAGTCCTCCCGCACAGCTGCCAAAACCAATTAACGATTGGAATTAACAAAAGATAAAGATTAAGATACAAATGTGAGGAGTATAATGACAGACTTAACTTGGAGTACTGTTTGCTAAATAAACAACCCTATAAAGGCACACGTGATTTTTTTCCTCATGACAAAAGGATACTCGATTATATTTTTGAGAGGATGAGATGCACTGCTGAGTCCTTTGGCTATGAGTCATACGATGGGCCCCTGTTGGAAGATATAGAACTTTATAAGGCCAAATCTGGCGAAGAACTTATCAACGAACAAATTTACGATTTCACTGATCGCGGGGAACGCCATGTTGCCATTCGCCCGGAGATGACTCCAACATTGGCCAGAATGGTGGCGCAAATTCACCGTGAATATTCCAAACCTCTTCGCTGGTATAGTATTCCCAATTTAATGAGATATGAAAAACCCCAGAAGGGCCGAGTGAGAGAACATTGGCAATTTAATTGTGATATTTTTGGAGCACCAGGGAGAATGGGTGAAGTTGAAATTTTAGACATCGCCATTTCTCTACTGAAATCTTTTGGCGCAAATTCTTCGCAATTTGAAGTATTAATAAATGATCGACAAGTCATTGATGTGCTTTTCACTAAAATTTTAAAATTAAACAGTGAAGAATCCACAAAAATGATAAAACTTATCGATCGATCAAAAAAATTAACGCCTGAATTATTAGAAAAACAAATCGCAGAATTTTTAAAAGAAAATAAATCAGTTACAATTTTTTACGACTATCTTAAACTTCAAAATTTTGAAGAACTTTTTACCTTCCTCGATAATCACGGGCACATCGAAGCTGTTTTAAATTTAAAAAGCATTATGACACCCCTTCAGGCACTAGGATTAATAGAATTTATAAAATTCGACCCTACAATTGCCAGAGGTCTTGACTATTACACCGGAATTGTTTTTGAAATTTTTGATAAAAATCCCGAAAATCGAAGAGCAATTTGTGGCGGTGGCGCTTATGCCGACTTGTTAAAAATTTTCGATGAACCATCACTTCCTGGAGTTGGCCTTGGACTAGGCGACGTCACCCTATTGGATTTTTTGAAAACCCACAAACTTCTTCCAGAAAAAATCACCCAACCACATAACGATATTCAACTTTGCACAGACCAAGCTGACTCTATCAACACACTATTATCAATTTCTGATAAACTTCGAAAATCTGGGCTCAAAGTGATTGTTTCACTTGATGTCGTAAAATTTAATAAAGTTTTTAAAGACAGTGAAAAAAATGGTGCGGACTTTGTTGGACTCATTGGAGAAAATGAAAAAAATAATTGCACTATTCAAATTAAAGAAATGAAAAATCGTATTCAAAAAGAATTTAAGCTAAATGATATAAACGATCTTATAATTGCAATAAAAAAGAAATCATTATGAGCGATCTTAATAACCTGCCAACAACTTATTCTCCCCAAGAAGCGGAAAACAAATGGTACAAAATCTGGAACGAAGGGAAATACTTTAAGCCCAAAGCAGGTAAACAAAAAAAAACCTATACCATCATCATGCCTCCTCCAAATGTCACAGGACAACTTCATATGGGTCATGCTCTTGACGTGACTACTCAGGATACCCTCATTCGCTTCAAAAGAATGAAAGGTTTTGAAACACTTTATCTTCCAGGGATGGATCATGCGGGGATTGCAACCCAAGCGGTGGTAGAAAAAATGATGGCCGAAGAAGAAAAAAAATCTCGGCATGATTACGGCAGAGAAGCTTTTGTTAAAAAAATTTGGGAATGGAAAGAAAAATACGGCGGAATTATTTCCGAACAGCAAAGAACACTAGGAGCAAGCTGCGACTGGGACTACTACACTTTTACTCTTGATAAAATTCCCAATCTTGCGGTAAAAAAAGTTTTTGTTGACTGGTATAACCAGGGCCTTATTTATCAAGCAGAAAGACTTGTAAACTGGGACCCCGCACTGCAATCAGCAATTTCCGATGCGGAAGTTGACCACATTGAAGTTCAAGGATTTTTTTATCATATTTTATACCCTATTAAAGACTCAAATGATTTTTTAGAAATTGCCACCACGCGCCCAGAAACAATGTTTGGAGACACAGCAGTTGCGATTAATCCAAAAGATGAAAGATGGAATAAGTTAATTGGAAAAACTGCGATTATACCAATATGCAACCGAGGAGTTCCAATTATTGGTGATGAGTATGTTGATTTGGAAAAAGGAACTGGTTGCCTAAAAGTTACTCCAGGGCATGATTTTAACGATTTTGAAATTGGGAAACGCCACAAACTTCCTTTGATTAATATTTTAAATCCTGAAGGAACTTTAAATAAGGAAGCAGGGGAGTTTGCTGGATTTCAATGTAAAAAAGCTCGAAAGTTAGTTGTCGAAAAACTAAAAGAACTCAACCTATTTAAAGAAGAAAAAAAGCACACTCATCAAGTTGGCCATGGAGAAAGATCAAAAGTTATCATTGAACCAATGCTTTCAAAGCAATGGTTTTTAAATGTTCAACAAATGTCAAAGATCGCAGTAGAAAAAGTAAAAAATAATGAAACTATATTTTGGCCCAAGGGTTGGGAAAATACTTATTTTTCATGGCTAAACTCTCCTCAGGATTGGTGCCTATCAAGACAACTTTGGTGGGGACATCAAATTCCAGTTTTTTATTGTAAAGATTGCAAAAATCAATGGGCCAGCGAAGAAGTTGCAAGCACATGTAAAAAATGTAATTCAAAACATATTTTTCAAGATCCTGATGTTCTTGATACCTGGTTTAGCTCCGGCCTTTGGCCTTTTTCAACCTTGGGCTGGCCAATTGAATCTGCAATGAAAGAAAAAGGATTTGAAAAATTTTTTCCAACCAGCACACTCGTAACAGGTTATGACATAATTTTCTTTTGGGTTGCTCGAATGATGATGATGTCGATACAAATCCTAGATAAAGTTCCCTTTAAAGATGTCTATGTTCACGCTCTCGTTCGAGACAAGCAAGGCCGCAAAATGAGCAAATCTCTTGCAAATGGAATTGATCCAATTGAGATGGTCAACCTCTATGGGGCAGATGCTATTCGTTTTACCTTGGCAGCAGGAAGTGGTTATAATCGCAATTTAAATCTGGATCCTGAACGTATTAGCGGATACCGTAACTTTATTAATAAAATTTGGAATGCTTTTAGATTTATTGCGCCCCATTTAGAATTGGCGCAATCTGAATTGCCCACAATAAGTGAACTCACTCATCACGAAAAATGGATTCTAGCGGAACTCAACCAGACAACAAAATTAGTAAATGAGTCTTTCGAAGAATATCGTTTTGATGATGCTTGTAAAACCATCTACTCTTTTGTCTATGATAAGTTTTGCTCTTGGTTTATCGAGCTTTCAAAAAATATTTTAAACAGTGAAGGCCACAATGATAAAAGAAGAAGGGCCACTGTCCTAAAATTCTCCTTCAGACAAATTGTGGCGCTCCTCCATCCCATCACACCTTATCTTTCAGAAGAACTTTGGTCATACCTCAAAACCCCTGCAGAAGATTTATTAATTGCCCAAGAATTTCCTGAATATAAATCCGAACTTCATTTTCAAGAAGACCAAGAAGGCATGAACAAATTCACAGAAGTGATCACTAATATTCGCAACCTCAGAATGTCAGTAAACATAAAACCGAAAGATGAAGTGAACGTTCAGATTTTTTTAGATACGAAAGAGATGGAATATTTTTCTAAAAACAGCGATGAAATAAAATCTCAAGCAAAAATTATTGAATTAAAACTACTTAAAAAATCTGAATCACGTCCTGCTAAGTCAATTATGTCGGCAACCACCTATTGTGAGATTTTTTTACCACTTGAAGGTATTATAGATCTTAATGATCAGATCAAGCGACTAGAAAAAGAATTACTAAAGTGCGAACAAGAAATAAACAAATGCACAGCAAAACTGAATAATGCTAATTTTATGGCCAGCGCTCCACCAGAAGTCGTTTTTGAAGTACAAAAAACGGCAGAGGATAATAAAGAAAAAGCTGAATCTATTCGCAAGAATCTAGTAGGATTTAAATAGTTGTGATGAATATAATTAAGATGTCTCGTATATTGATCGTATTTAATTTATTTCTATGTTTGATTAATTCACTAAATGCTACATGTGGCCACTGGGGTGATACAATACAAATCGGAACCATAAATCCTAAAATCATTAGAGAATCCAGCGGCATTGAGTGGACCAAGTCTTATCCCAATACTCTTTTTCACATTAATGACTCTGGCGACGGAACAAATGTTTATTTAAGCGACCTCGTAGGAAATATTTCAAAAAAAATTAAAATTAAAAACTTCTTCTCTTGGGACTCTGAAGATATATCAATTGGGCCCTGCCCTCAAAGTACTGATGAATGTTTTTTTTATGGAGATATTGGCGATGGCCGAATTTTTGGGGCGCAAATTAAAATTGGTTACCTTCCTTTAAAAAAACTTTTGGCGAATAATCCTGTATTTGAAAACAAATTAAAGGTTCACTTGCCAGGAGGAAATAACGACCTTGAAGGAATGGCAGTTCATCCAAATGGCGATCTTTATTTAACTTCAAAAGATCCTGGACTCACCAAATTTTTTAAAATCGAGAAAATAAATCTTAACAAAAAAAGCACTAACGCCAAAATTATTGCAACTCTTAATCATAAAATTCTAGGTGACAACTTAGAAAAAAGTCTAACTACCGGCCTCGACATCTCAGATAACGGAAAAAGTATTTTACTTCTCACTTATGAAAATATAATTCAAATTGATTATGATCTTTCAAAAATTAACACCGGTGAAGTTATTGACCTCACTCCCTATACTCAAATTATAAATGCTCCAATTTTGCCACAACAAGAGGCCATAACCTATATAGGAAACTATGCTTTGCTGTATACCACTGAAGCAGATCGGGCCCTTAATCCTATTTTACGTATCGACTGCAAAGAATAATTAGAATAAAATCATAATGAGGGTGATGGTATATATATGGAAAAATTATCTTTGATTTCAAGAGTTTTATTAGGTTTAATCTTTTTTATTTTTGGACTAAATGGTTTTTTTCACTTTATTCCAGTGCCTCCTGCTCCCGAAGCAGCGGGACAATTTATCACGGCACTGCTTCGCACTGGCTATGTTATGCCTCTAGTAAAATTAACTGAAGTAATTTGTGGACTTGGTTTTCTAACCGGACTTTTTATTCCACTTTGTTTAGTGATGATTACCTCTATTTTAATCAATATTGTTTTTTTTAATTTCGTTCTAAATCCATCAGGAATTTGGATTACATTTGTTATCGCTATCCCTTACTCTATTCTTATTGTTAAAAATTTTAAAAATTTATCTCCACTTCTTAAAATGCAATAGTTTTCCAGTCTTGAAAACTAAAGATTAAATCTGGCATGAAAAATATCCATGAACTCTGCTTCTCTAACGATTTTTGATTCATTATTTTCGTACATTTTAAGATCATTTTTATTTTTAACAAGAGTTATAGGATTCGCTCGAAATGTCTGACAAAGGATTGGGACAAATTCACTCTCTAAATCTTTTCTAAGTACAAAGGCCGACACCCCAAAATATCCAGCAAGAAGGCCAATCCAGGGGATATCCGTGAGAACACCCTTGCACAAATAGAGATTTCTAATAAATAATCCATACTCTCCGTAAACTATTCTCTCTATTGGTTTTTTAAGTGGCCAACTCTCAATTTGTTTTATTATCTCGGAATTAAATGCCATTTTATCATCGTCCTCATTCCAAAATGAAATTCGCATCCGGTTGCCTTCTAGCTTGTTGCAAATAAAATCAAATAATTCAATGTGCTCTAAAACTTTTTTTCCATTCATAACACATAATAAAAAATCTGGATTAGATTCACCATTACGTTTCTCAATCTGCTCTACTGTTTTAATATACTCGTCGGGAGAATATTTTTTAATCTCATAATCTTTTCCTGTTTTTTTCTTGAGTAGTTCAAATGTTCTTAAATCAAAACAAGCGTTTTTATCCACTAGCACTGACTTGTTATAAAATATTTTATTTAAACCATTTTCAAACCCATATCTTTCTTTTGATCTAAAGTTAAAGCCTAAAAAAGCTGATTTAAAACTCTCATCTAAATCAAAAAAAACTTCCACATTAAATACATCCGTTAAATTCACAACAAAATGATGAACCCCAATAAGGGAACGCTTATCTTTAGGTAAATTATGAATGATGAATTTTTTTGATAAGAACTTTAAAATTTCAGATTTTTCTTCATCAATTACTAAATGAATTTCTTCTTCTTGAAAGAGGTTGTGTAGCTCTGTTAAAAAGGCAAAGGAAAGAATAATTTTTTCATTATCGCTCGGTAATTTGACTAGAATCTTTTTCTTCATGATTAACACCCTTTGTTCTTCTTTGAACAAATAAGCATGTGTAAAAAATAACTGAGTATGGCAAAATTAAAATATTCATAATCGGAATACTTATCAAAACTAAAAATAGAACTCCCGGGATTATATAAAATATTAATGATTTAAATAAATGAGAAAAGCATTCACCGGCACGCAGGTGATGCCTAGACCATGAATAATCTAAAAAGTTTGCGGAGTATAAAAGACCTGAGATGATAAATCCAATGGGGGCCAAAACCGGAATTATCCCTATCAAAAAAGCAATAATTGAAAGTACAAATATCAAAATAACTTTTTTAAATTCATTCCAAATTGTTTTAAAAAAATTTTTTAGCATTTCACGAAAACTGTCATTTGCGTCTACTGGATTTTTTCCTGCTATTGCCTTCTCTACTCTTGCACTAATAAAATCATTAAAAGGCGCAAACAAAATTGATATTAGCAAAACGAAAGTGTAATTAATAAAAAGGAAAAGCAAAACAGTAAATAGTCCTACCATTAAAAAATAAACAACCTCTCCCCAGCCTGCACTCGAAACTGATTGTTCAATCCATAGTTTTCCTGAAGGCAAAAGATGGCCAAAAAGCCAAGAACTCATCAACCCATAAATACTCAATCCTAAAATTATAGGAATTAACGCCAATAAAATAATTAATTTATCAATCCTTAGGGCCATAAATGAATTTTTAAATGCGATTTTTAAATCATTCATCCTTTGCACTCTCTAAACGAAGGAAATTTAAATTGATATAAATTATTAAAATCTTCTAATAAACATCCTCTCGGAATTTCTACTATTAATTTTTTAAAATTATTCCATTGTAAATATTCATCCATAAAACTATTTTCAACTAACAACTTTTCACATTTATGAATTTTATCTTTCGCCTTAAAAAGCATACCCCATGCACCAATTAAGTTTTTACCTTCATAATGGTAAAGAGAAGTGGCCACTTGAATAATTGCCCAATAAACATATCGGGCATTATCGCCCATATCTTCTCTCCATAAATCCTCTAAATATTCGTGACATTCCCAGTACTGTCCTAAATTATACATCGTTATTCCTGGGCCCATTTTATTGTAATGCTCTGGTATAAATTTTCCCCAAGATCTGTCATTCGGTTTGCTCACAAGCGCTCCATGTCAAGGTGGCCAAGTCATTCAGTCCTTTTTAGTATAGCATTATGAAAAATTTTTCATTACCTCCGTCTGAAGAACTAGTGCCTGAGTATATTCGTAAATTAATCCCCTATAAATCGGGAAAACCAATTTCTGAACTTCTTCGGGAAAAAAATCTAAAACATGTTAGTAAAATTGCCAGCAATGAAAATCCCCTTGGCCCTTCTCCATTTGCTATTCGAGAAATGACCAAGGCATTATGGGATGTGCACCGTTATCCTGATATGCACGCCTATGAATTAAAAAAATCACTTTCAGAATTGTATAAATTAAAACCAAACAACATTATTTTAGGAAATGGTTCAGAGGGGATCATGTCTTATATTGTGCGAACTTTTCTTGCTCCAGGTGATGAGGTTTTAACAAGTGAAAATACTTTTATCGGTTTTTATATTTTAGCAAGAGCAGTTGGCGCAAACTTAAAAATGGTTCCACTCAATAGACAATTCAAATTTGACGTACAAAAAATGAGTGAGGCCATCACCGAGCGAAGCAAAATTATCTATATCGCAAATCCCAATAACCCTACAGGAACTTATCTCAAAAAAAACGAATTTGATTTTCTTATGTCTCACGTTCCTGAACGCACCCTGGTTATTTTAGATGAAGCATATTTTGAATTCGCCAAAGATCATAATGATTTTCCTGATTCTATGGACTACCGCTATGATAATGTCATTACACTTAGAACTTTTTCGAAAGCATACGGCATGGCCGGGATTCGGCTTGGCTATGGTTTTGCTCACGAAGAATTAATTGGACATTTTCACAAAATAAAACTCCCCTTTGAGCCAAATCTTATTGCCCAAGCTGGTGGAATTGGAGCGCTTCAAGATCGTCCTCACTTAGAAAGGACCATTGAAAATAATAAAAATCGCTACAAAGATGTTATTAAATATTTACAAGAAAAAAATATCACCCCTATTCCTTCAGTATGCAATTTCGTGACAATTAAAACCCAAAGCAGCGAAGCTTCAAATTATATTTACGAAAATCTTTTAAATCACGGGGTAATTGTGAGACCATTATCCTCAAATGAGATGCCGGATTTTTTGAGAATATCTTTAGGATCCGAACAAGAAATGAATCATTTCTACCAAAGTTTCGATTTTATTTATCAAGGAATATTAAATAAATTTGGGCCCTTTGAAATACTAGGGAATATATGAAAATTTGTCAGTATGGTATCGCAACAAGCAACGGAAAAGAAAACCGTTTGGGAATTTTAACTTCCGACAATAATATTATCGATCCTCATCATTGCTTTACTGCTCTCTATGAAAAAGAAAATTGGTACAATTGTGAAACCAGGGCCTATCACAAAATACCGACAGTGCTTTCAAAGCTACTCTCTACTTTCGATAATCCTATTTTAAGATTACAAGAATCACTGGACATTTATGAAAGATTAGTCAAATGGGGAATCCCTTGTACCAAATCTGGTGGTATTATCAAAAAGAAACTCACGCCAGAGGTCGCACTTTTAAAACCAATTGATACGATTGCCACTTATCGAGATTTTTTTATTCATGAAAAACATGTACAAAAAGGTTTTGAAAAAAGAGGTGAAAAAATCCCCGATGCTTGGTATGAAATTCCTCTTTATTATAAAGGGCCAAGCCATAGCTTTATCGGAAATGAAGAGGACATACTGTGGCCTTCTTTTACTGACAAATTAGACTATGAACTAGAACTGGGAATGATCATTGGAAAAGAAGGAAAAAATATAAAAGAAAAAAATGCTCTCAATCATATTTTTGGATTCACTATTTTAAATGACATTTCAGCAAGAGATATTCAAAAAAAAGAAATGACCGTTCGTTTGGGCCCCTCTAAAAGCAAAGATTTTTGTTCGGTGATTGGGCCAGTGATCACCACCATCGATGAATTTAACGGCATCGAACCTAATCTTTTAATGACCGCAAAAATAAATGGTCAAGAATGGTCGAGGGGCCAATCTGGAGACGGTCATTATTCTTGGGCTGAAATTATCTCTTATACATCTACCGATGAGTGGATTCTTCCTTGTGATTTATTTGGCAGCGGGACAGTTGGTACAGGCTGTGGATTAGAATTAGATAAGTGGATTAAACCTAACGACATTATTACTTTAGAAATAGAAAAAATTGGCACCTTGAAAAATAAAGTCGGAGAGAAAGAATCAAAGGATTTCGATGGAAAATTTTAAATCATCAGGAGTATTTACCAAACAGGCCCACGTCAAAATTCCCCAAGGGCTATATGAAGAAGAACATGGACGCAAAGGTTTTTTTGGAAGAGTTTCTCATCTCTATCACTCCCACCCTCCGGTTAATTGGACTAATATCGAAGGCGACTTAAGGCCAAGATCAATGCCTCCGATGTATGACAAAATAAAAAAAGAAAATCTCTTTGAAAATATTCTTTTTAATAATGATGTTACCATTTCCATTGGAAACTTTAATAAGTCATACGATTTTTTTTACCGAAATGCCGATTTCGACGAACTTTTTTTCATGCACGAAGGCGAAGGAAAAATAGAAACATCCTATGGCCCTCTTGATTATAAAAAAGGCGACTATATCGTTCTTCCCAGGGGAACAACTTATAAACTTTATCTCAAAACAAAAACATCCCTATTAAAAATTGAATCTAAATCAGAATTTGAAAATCCCTCTCGAGGAATTTTAGGGCCAAATGCCCTTTATGATCAAACCGCCCTAGTGACTCCCGAAGCACAAAAGGGTTCTGAGCAAAATTTAAAAGAATACCTGGTTGAAATAAAACGCTGTGGAAAAATGACAAAAGTAACTTATCCTTTTAATCCCCTCGACGTTGAAGGGTGGAAAGGTTCGGTTTATCCTTTTAAACTTTCTATTTATGATTTTTGCCCGGTAATGAGCCATCGCTATCATATGCCCCCTTCCGCCCATTCTACTTTTGTTTGTCAAAACTTTGTAGTCTGTTCTTTTGTCGCTCGCCCATTGGAAGATGCTAGTCACGGTGTTTTAAAAGTTCCTTTTTATCATTCTAATATTGATTACGATGAAGTTCTTTTTTATCACGCTGGAGATTTTTTTTCACGAGACAATATTGGGCCTGGGGCCCTAACTTTTCATCCCCAGGGCATTCATCATGGCCCTCATCCTAAGGCCTTCCAAAAAGGTCAAGACCGCACTCACACTGATGAATTTGCGGTAATGATCGACGCCAAAAATCCATTACAAACAACAAAATGGTTTGAAGAAAACGAAAATAAAAATTACTGGAAAAGCTGGACGTAAATGATGATTTCTCTTGATTCAAATAAATCATTTCAAGACAATTACAAAATTCTCATAGGAGCAGTTCTGCCAAGGCCGATTGCGGTTATTTCCACCCTTAATCTCGACGGCAGCAACAACCTTGCGCCCTTTTCTTTTTTTACAGCGGTTAGTGCCATGCCCATGATCTTGGCCTTTTGCCCACTGATTCGCACCAGCACCAGCAGCAAAAAAGATACAGTGATTAATATCGAACGAGAAAAAGAATTTGTGATTAATATTGGCAGTTTTGAACATGCTGCTCTAATTAATACCTGCTCTGAAGAATTGCCTTATGGTACCGATGAGTTCAAACACTCCGGACTTACTGCCCTCGATTCTGATATAATTAAAAGCAAACGTGTTAAAGAATTTAAGATTCATTTTGAATGTAAACTTCGAGATATTTTATCTTACGGTGAAACGATAGGTTCAGGACGCCTGATTACAGGTGAAGTAGTCAAAGTGCATATTTCAGAAGATATTTATGAAAAAGGCAAAATCAACACTCAAAAACTAGCAGCAATTGGCCGAGGCGCAGGTAACGACTGGTTTAAAACCAGCGAAATTTTCGAACTAGAGCGTAAAATGAAAGCTCAAATACAAAAATAATTAATGAAGTTTTTCAAACCAAAAACGATTTTTACCTGGATAAGACGGGCCAAAATAATTTTCTCGTAACCTTTTTTTTTCATAACCATGCTTCATATAAAGAAACAGGGCCGGGTGATTATCAGGAGAAACTGCTAAAGCGCTTTTTTTAATTCCTCGTTTGTCGCAAATATCATCCATAAGTTTCATAATGGTGTGACCAATTTTTTTATTTCTAAAAGAAGAGGCCACCACAATAGCAGAAAGAAAAAGGCAATCTTCCCGATACTCTAACCAATAGTAACCGACGAGCTCCTCGTTCGACCAAATCCAAAAAAGATCATCTCTGCGATTTTTTGCAGTCACTATTTCTTCTATTTTGAGAGGTGGTGGAGCAGAATCTTGAGTTAAAGGGGATTCCAAAATCATATAGCGAGTATCAAACTCTATTAATTGGGAGTAATCCGCTTCGCTTATTTTTTTAAATTCAAGATCCATTATGCAATCTTTAAAGCCTCACGAAGCTTTTCAAAAGTTTTTTCTTCACGTATTGCATAAATCAAATTTTTCTTTAAAGCATCATTTCCCTTATAATATTTTTTTACTTCATCTAACGATAAACCAGAAGTTTTTGCCATCTCGCTAAATTTTTCATCTAAATCTTTTTCAGATGTTTCAACTTTAAATTGAGTCGCAAGAGTATCTAAAATAAGTCCTGATCTCACTTGAAATTCTGCCTTCGTAGTTAAATCCTTTGCCCATTTTTCATAGTATTCACTCAGCATGGCATCATTAAAGCCTTGTTGTTTAAGATTTTTTGCAAGATCTTCTTTTAAATATTTTTCTTGAGCGACAACCATAGTTGCTGGAACGTCAAATTTATTTTCTTCAACTAATTTTTCTAAAATCTTTTGATGAAGGTCTTGAAGGACTTGTCTTTCCTTTTGTGTTTTTAGAACTTCTTTATTTTTTGTCATGAAATCATCAGCGGAAAGATATCCAAATTCTTTTGCAAGATCATCTGTTAGATCTGGAAGCTTTTTCTCTTTTAACTCTAAAATCTCAACCTCAAATTTCACTTTTTCATTGCGAAGTTCCGCCATGTGATACTCTGTCGGAAAAATTAACTCGAGGGATTTTTTGTCGCCTTTTTTAAGACCGATCACTCCATCTTCAAAGCCAGGGATAAAAGTATTAGCGCCAACCTCAAGAAGATATTCACTGCCCTTCATATTTTCTGGTGTTGAACCATCAGCTCGTTCACCTTGAAAATTAATCACAGCAAAAATGCCTTTGGAAATCTTAGCTGAAGCATCCTTTACTTCAGTCATTTCAGAACGTGAGGAAAGATAATTTTTCTTTACATTAAAAATATCATCATCGGTAACAACCGCACTATCTTTTTTAAACGAAAACTTTGAATAATCTTTTAACTTAATTTCAGGAAATACTTCTACAGTGGCATCAAAGCTAACATTTTTTCCAGCTTCATATTTTAGGTTTGATAAACTCGGGTAACCAACAACCCTTAGTTTTTCTGCATTGATAGCAGTAAAAACTTGCCCTTGAACAAAACTATTTAAAGCATCATTTTCAATTTGTGGCCCAAATAATTTTTGAACCATGGCGAGAGGTGCTTTTCCTTTTCTAAAACCTTTAAGGTTTGAATCTTTTTGTTTTTTAACAACGGCCGCTTTAATTTCTGTGCTTAAATCCAAATTTTCAAAGCTAAATAATAATTTCTTTGTACAACTGCTGACATTTTCTAATTTATAATTCATAAACCACCCTCAATGCTGCGACGCCTGCCGCTGTCTAGAAATGATGGAAAACATAGCCTTTTTAAAATGAAAAATCAATTTGAGTATTTTGCTTTAACTAAATATAGCCCCTCTGGCGGTGCAACTGATCCAATTTTGTGTAAATTTTTAGGCCCATCTAATGCAAGTTTTAATTCATCAAGGGTATTTTTGCCCCGTGCAACTGAGAAAATCGCCCCCATAATTGCTCTTACCATTTGTTTTAAAAATCCATTCCCAACAATTTTCAATACAAAATATTCTGAGCAAAAATTTTTTAAAAAACCTTCTTCCCTAAATTGATCTATGCGACATTCAAAAATAGTTCTCGATGTGCTTTCTATTTCTGTACCAACACAATAAAAATTTTTAAAATCGTGAGTCCCTTCAAATATCCTAGCAGCATCTTGCAAAATATCTATATCTAACGGAAACAAGTAGGAAGTTAAATAAGGGGCGGCAAAAGGAGTTACCGCCTTATTGCTAAAAACATAATTATATTCCTTTTCCCTGCAATGATAAATAGGATGAAAATCATAATTACTCTCACTGGCCTCAGTCACTCTAATATCTGGAGGTAACAAAGAATTGAGCCCTCGGAGTAGTCCCATGGGCGGAATTTTGATAGGCAAACTCAATTTCACAATTTGCATAAAAGCGTGAACTCCAGCATCTGTTCGTCCAGATCCCATTGTTTTAATTTCTTCACTTTTGACCATTTCCATTAAAACTTTATTTAACTGACCTTGAATAGTCGGAACGCCATCTTGAACTTGCCAGCCATAATAACGAGTGCCCACATATTGCAAACTAATTTTATAATAATAAATTTCATTTTTTTCAGACATGTTAAAGATATTCAAACGTCATTAAAATACCCAATGAACTTCCACTAACTTCTATATCATCTTGAAAATGAGAATATTTTTGAGCTCTGACAATCGCAGAAATATAATATTGTGAAATTCCATATTCTCCCAATAGCTGTTTTCCCATTGAGGGAATAAGTGAAGAAAGAGAAAAATCAAATTGTCCCTCTAAAAAATAACCTGTTCCAATTTGCCTACGTCTTTTAAATTTTTCGGCAGTCTTTTTATCAGAGCGAGTTTGCATCATGACCATTGCAGATGGGCCACCAGCTAATCGCAATTTTGCCCAATGAGAAATAGGCAACGCCACTCCTGCACTTAAATCAATAGGGATCATCCATAGGGTAAATTTAGCGTTACTTAATGCCTGAGAGGTCGCAAACCGAGCATTCCCCTGAGAGAAACTGAACCCAAGGTTACCACCAAGATTAGCATCAAAAAACGATCTATAAATTGTTCTATCACCAGACAAATGAATTGATCCCGACTCTTGTGAGCCGGTACTCTCTTTATAGGTCTTATTATAAATTGATTTGGGATCTTTCACATTATTACTGTCAAAAAAATATCCAAATGAAAAAGTAGTTTTGCCTTGATGATGAACTTCTTTCCCCAGGTCAGCATCTTTGAATTCTAAAATTTGAGAAGCATTATTATTTTTTGACTCAAGAGAATGACCCGCATCTTTGGAAAATGTTTTGTCATAAAAATGAGGGTCATCTAGTAAATTATTCTGCGGATCAGGGTACTTCGAAATATCAATATTTTTTGCCCCGTCTGGCATAAATGCATTATCACCCTCAACCTTTTTTAGTGTCTCTTGATAGTAGCTATCACCTTTTATTTGATCCGGGATATTCTGTCCCTCATCAGCAGAAAAACAAGGATCTGATAAAAAGATAATTACAAGAAAAAAACTAAACTTCATTTTCATCTCGATCTTTCCAGATAAACATCTCTTTAAGTTCTCCATGATGTTTTACAAAATAAATAAGACAGCAAAAAACATATGCCGCAGTAATAAAGGCAATCATGTATTTTTCATAGGCAAAGATTGAAGAAAAAATTAGAAAAATTATCACCAAAGTTGTTTTTTTATTTTTTTAATCCACTCACTATTTTTAAAAGAATAAAAGGGAATATTTGAAATCATCAAGAGCGAATAAAAAACAACGTATACCGCTGATAAAATCTTATTCTCAACAAGCGAAGGAAAA
>JAHEZZ010000037.1 GCA_023250815.1 Bdellovibrionales bacterium | reverse complement strand
TTCAAGTGCAGCTTGATCTATCGACTTATCTATTTTTTTATAACACATGATCGCTTTAATTTCTGATGAAAAAATAAAAACTCCACGATCCCAATAATAGTACAGACATTTTTGTCCAGAGGGATCACGATAAAGTCTCAGTAGTTTTTCATTTTTATTATAAAGGACAATGGAATACATTCCACTTATATGGTGAATAAAATCCCATTGATATTTTTTTATTAATTCAAAAATTAAAAGAGTATCAGATTTTATATTTTTAAAATCTAAAGATAATTTTTTTTTATTTCTGTGGTATTATAAATTTCACTATTAAAAAGAAGAATCCAGTCACAATTATTTTGTGTGTATGGCTGAGTAGACAAATCTATCTGTTCTCGAAGAGATAATAAAACATGCCCAAGATTTATTTGTGAATCAATATAGGTTCCGGCATAGTCTGGCCCACGATGAGATAGCACACTATTCATTTTATGAATCAGATTTTCGTCTAAAAAATTAAATCCAGAAATTCCACACATTTTGAAACGCCTAATCTTTGCTTATCTTGCAAACTAAATTATGATTATAATTCTTGCGTTTGGATTTTATGATGGAGAGCACATAATGGGAAATGGCATTTATCGAGTTTATGTTCAAACCAATGATAAGCAACTTTTTGGGGCCAAACTTTCTGCCTATTCTCTACTTAAAAATTGCGCCACGCCACAACTCTTAGAAGTTAAAATTTTAAATGTAAAAAATTATCCAATAATAGAAGAGAAGCATGGAAAAACTTACTTGCGAAAAGGAGTGAAAAGGAAATGGGATAAAACAGACTTGCAATCTTTTACCCTAACTCGCTTCTTGCCTCCTTTTTTGCAGAATTTTTCTGGCAGAGCGTTGGTTATTGATCCAGATGTTTTTGCATCAAAGCTCTGTGACATTGTCGATCTTTTTGAAACCACCTCCTCCGATAAAGGTATTTATTGTGTTCCTCAAAAATCTAGTGTCATGTTGCTTGATTGTTCAAAGCTTCTCCATTGGGATTTTCCCAAAAATATTCAAGAACTTTTTGAATTAAAAAGAGATTATAGGGATTGGATGTCCTTAAGACTTGAAGATCCATCAAGTATTGGTGATCTTTCTTCTGTTTGGAATGACTGTGATCATTTAACTTCAGAAACTCGCTTAATTCATTTTACTCGGCGAGTGACTCAGCCATGGAAGACAGGGCTAAAAGTAGATTTTAATTATGATAATCAAGGTGGCCCTATCAAGCGTGCTATTCGAAAAATTTTGAAGAAAAAAAATACCGAAGATTATTATATCCAGAACCCGTATTCTGATCAGGTCGATTTTTTTTTCGACTTAATGAAAAATGCAATTGAGGACAACGCTATAACCTTATTTGATTTAGAAAAAAATATTTCTCAAGGTTTTGTTAGATCTGATTTAATTAATTATCTGAAGTAGGTGATAATCGACGACCTTACGGTAGTTATTAAAAATATTTTCCATGCTATTTGCAGCATCAAAGCGTTCTAGACCATCTTGTGTTGCTTTTACTAGCTTTTGATATTCGTTAGGATGAATTTTTAAATATTTTTTCATTTGGAACAAGAGTTCATTTTTGGATGGGCCAATTAATTGACCGTTAACTCCATTTTTTATAATTTCTGGCATTACTCCAACCGGAGTACTAATAATTGGTGTTCCACAGGCAAGCGCCTCAATTGTCACGCGAGGGCCTCCCTCTACACTTGAAGCACAGACTAAAAATTTCGATTGTGCGTAATACATTGCTAATTCATTTTCACTGGGGACACGCAAGATAAGTTTAATATTCTTTTCTAGCGAATTTTTTTTTATGTAATTATTGGCAAAGTTCCAAAGGGGCCCGCTCCCTATCATCGCTGTTTTCACCTGTGGAAAATAATTTTTTAATTCTTTAATTGATGTTAAAAATAAATCAATGCCTTTGTTGGAAGAAAAACGACCACAAAAAATAAAATCGAATTCTTTTTGAATTACTTGGGGATAATAATATTTTTTATTAATATAAATTGCATTGATATTGGCAATCTTTTTGGGGTCGACCTTGAGTTTTAAAAAAAGGTTTTCAATAATTTGATAATTCATGACTCGAAAAAGAGCGACTCTCTTTTTGATTAAGTGAATATATGTTTTTCCCCATCTGCTAAAAATTCGTTCTTTTAGATTGCAGGGGTTGGGATGGCCTTCTAGGTGAAAAATTTCAGAGATGTGGGGTACGTTAATTTTTTGAGCAATAATTGAAGCATTAATACCATTAAGCATCAATCCATAATCATGGGAGACAATGAGATCAATTTTGATATCTTTTATAAAAGTTAAAATTTCTTGATAAAAAATTGCTTTAAAAAGCATTCTTCGTTTGCGAGATCTTAATTTTACATTTGGTAAAAAGTTTCTATCAATATCAGAATACACTTCAGGGCAGAATATATAAATTTGAGTGTAAAGCAGTGCCAATCCGTTGAGAGTTTCAGAAAATGGGCCTTTTTCATTTTTTACCGCGGATATGTCGCCACTGATCATCAATACATTCATTTCATTAAATCTCTTGAATTTTTTTGATTAGATCATAGAATACTGATCTTATTCTAGGGGCAATGGGTATTTTTTGAAGATATTGCATATTGTTACATCAATTAATTTAGGGGGAGCTGAAAATCATTTATTCTCTTTGATCAATGAGCAACTTAAACACTCACATCAGGTAACAGTTGTTTATCTCAAGGGTGATGGGCATTGGGCCTTAGAATATAAGAAGCGAGGAGTAAAGGTTATTTGTCTCGAAATATCTCATTATATTTTTTTATATCGAAGCTTTAAATTGAAAAAAATTTGTGATGAATTCATTCCAGATATTATTCATGCTCATATGCCACCAGCAGAATTGGTCATGATTATTAATAAAATATTTTTCAGCATAATAAGAAAAATCCCTCAAGTTATTACCAAGCATAATGATGAGCCTTTTGCTCCAATCGTGGGTAATCATTTTTTTTTAAACTTATCATTAAAATTTTCGAGAGGAGTAATATTTATTTCTCAGGCGATAAGGAAGTATCATGAAAAA
Organism: Bdellovibrionales bacterium; assembly: GCA_023250815.1. Classification (GTDB taxonomy): domain Bacteria; phylum Bdellovibrionota; class Bacteriovoracia; order Bacteriovoracales; family Bacteriovoracaceae; genus JAHEZZ01. The sequence goes on along the minus strand of JAHEZZ010000037.1, from coordinate 16,240 downwards.
ATTAAGCTTCCTTTTGAGGTTATTTATTATGGTATCAATAAAGAAGAAATGAGAAAGATATCATCTGTTGATCTTTCAATTTCTACTAATCAATTTGTCATTGGGACAGTTGCCAGGTTAACAGAGCAAAAATCTCTACCAACATTACTTCAAGCATTTAAATTATTTTTAGAAAAATACCCTGATTCTACTCTGGTTATTGTTGGTGTTGGAGAATTAGAATTGGAATTAAAAAAATTAGCAAAGAAACTGAATATTTTTGAAAAAACTATTTGGGCAGGAAAAAGGGCCGATGTTTATGGCATCATGAAGCGTTTTGATATATTTGCTCTTCCCTCAATTTATGAGGGGCTTGGCTTGGTTATCTTAGAGGCCCTGGCGCAAAAAGTTCCTGTTATTGCGTCTAGGGTTAGCGCTATTCCTGAAGTTTTGGATAATGGTAATTTTGGATTGCTTTTTGAAGCAGAAAATTATCAAGAATTATATGATAAATTTATACAGGTTAAAGAGGGTAGATTTAAAATTGATTTTAACAAATGTGATGAAATGTTAGATGCAAAATTTTCACTCGAAAAAATGTATCTAAAAACTCAAGCCTTTTATTGTAATGCGATTTCTTTTAGAGCGACTTCTGTTTCTTGAATCATCTTTTGATAAGAAAAATTTTCAAAAAGTGTTTTTTGAGCATTTTGGCAAACGATATTGGTGTCTATCTCACGCAGACGTCTTAGTGCCGTCACTAGAGAGTTTTTGTCTGAAGCAGGGATTAGTAATCCAGTGACTCCATCAATGATGACTTCTGGATTACCACCAACTGAAGTTGCAATAACAGGAAGATTAACTTGAAATGCTTCTAGCGCAACGTGGGGGAGTCCTTCATAATTAGAATTAATTAGTAAACAAAAGGCTTCTTTCATAAGAGAATAGACTTCTTGACGGCTTTTTTGTCCGACAAATTTTACTCGATTGTTTAGTTTTAATTTTGCAGTATGATTCTCCAGCTCTTTTTTAGATGGGCCATCACCAATGATCATCAGGCTTAGGTGGGGTAGTTCTAAAAGTGCACTGATTGATTGTTCGATTCCTTTCCATGGGACTAATCGTCCAACCATGACGATGGTATTTTTTTTGTCGGGATATTCTTGCGCATAAATTTCGTCGTTGGGGTGAAAAGCATTATATATTACTTTGATTTGATTTTTGGGGGCCCAGTTTTTTACTATTTTGGCGAGGTAGATACTAGGGGTTATTATTAAATTGGACTTAGAAAGGGGGAATGTCCTCACCCAATTAAAAAAAATAATTTTTAAGTTATGAGATTTTTTTTGATATTCATCAATTGATTGTTGGGTTAGGCCGTGGTTGTAAGCTCTTTCCCAAGAGGTATCTCCGACAATCTTATGAACAACTGGAATGTTACAAAATTTTGCAATCAAATAGGCCTTAAAATTATTTCCATTTGCGTAGATAATATCGCAATTTTTCGCAAGAAAAATTCCTTTAATCACAAACTTTATTTCTCGAATTAAAATATATTCTCTTCGCAATATTCTAATGATTTTAAAATTATAGAGGCAATCATCTTCAAATTTTTGGGTATCACTGAAGGTAAGGACTTTTACTTGGTGTTGTCGGTTTGTAAATTCGCTGGCAATTGTCGGAACATAACTTGCGGGCCCTCCGATATCGGGCGGGAAAATACCAGAAACAATTAAGATTTTCATTGTAATTTCATTGCGCTTTGTATTTCAACCAATATTCCCTTGGCGAAAATGCCAGGTAACATTTTATTTAACAAAGGAATACCTTGATAAAAATAAAGCTTACTTTGTGATTTTAAATTTAATTCTTTCAGCCACCACGTCATGTCTTCTTTTGTCCAAAAACGAATATGTTCACCGGGGTGGTTTCTCCATTGTACGGGGAATCGGCCCAGCATAAGACGGAGACGGTAAGTAAAGTAACCTGTATTTGGAACACTGACAAAAACGGATTGATTGGCCTTTTTCAGCAGACTATGAAGTACAGCTTCAGAGTTTTGTAAATGTTCTAAAATTTCAAAGGCCAAATAGTGATTGGCCTCAGGTAATTGTTCTAGATCGGATGAATTATTAAGATCAGTAGAAAAACATTCAATATTAAGGTCTTGATGGCGCTTTAATGATATTTTTGAGAGATCAAATGCTTTGGCCTTAATCTTTTTTCTAAGAATAAGATAGTTTAGAATTTTTCCCGTTCCAGAGGCGACGTCAACAACACTAGAGTATTCTCTGATTCTTTTTTCTACGATTTTTGCTCGATCCCTTTGAAAAGCATTTAACTCGCTACTTTTATTCTTCCAATATAATTCATAATCAGTTTTGTTGGTGTAAATCGAAGGATAATTATACACCCCCTTGAGGTCAGTTTTTAATTTATATAAAAAGTTTTTAATTTTCATGAAATTATTCAAATCAAATTTTTGATGGTTTCTATATTTTGAGAAGTCCATTGATATAAGTCCTTAAGTCCTTCTTGAAATGATATTTGTGGATGCCAATGAAGAATACTATTTGCTTTGGAATTATCAGATATAAATATTTTTTGATCGCCTATTCGAGAGTCGGCAAATTTATAATCGATTTTTCTTGTTAATAAATTAGATAACTCGCGAAGGAATTCAATGAGCGATCTAGAATTTTGAACGCCACCACCGACATTAAAGGCTTGCCCCGAAATTAAATTTATATGGGATAAGGCAGATTTATAGACATTAAATAAATCTTTAACATGCAAAAGATCTCTTACTTGTTTGCCATTTCCAAAAACAGTAATTTCTTTTTTTAATACACTGGCAATGGTCATCCATGCTGCCCAACCCTGATCTTCAATTCCAAATTGTCCCGGCCCGTAGATGCAGCTTTGCCTGAATACCGTCGATTTAATATTGTAGGTTCTGCTGTAGTCGAGAATATATTGTTCAGCTGCACCCTTGCTGCAGCCATAAGGAGAATGAAAATTGAGAGGACAGTTTTCATCAATTCCTTTAGGTAAATCAGCAAAGTCATAACGTTCTTTTTTTTCGATTGTGGTGATTTGATCTAAGGTGCCGTAGACTTTGTTGGTTGAAGAATAAAGGATCGCAGGTTTAATCTGACACATTCTAATTGCTTCAAGAATATTAAAAGTTCCTAAAATATTACTTTCAAAATCATAACGAGGATTGGTGATTGAGCTGGTTACCGCAACTTGGGAAGCAAGATGTATAATAGCATCTTGCCCATTTAACAAAGGAGTTAAAGCTTCAGGATTTCTTGAGATGTCAAAACGTATTATTTTTAGTGCTGCCCTGTCTGAGATTTTTTGAATATTATTAAAATTAATTTCAGAGCCGGCCCTTGAAAAATTATCGATAATTTGAATGTGATGTCCTTCTTTTAGAAATTCTTTAGAAAAAAAACTTCCTATAAAGCCCAATCCACCAGTAATTGTAATCTTCATATTAATCCCGAAAATTATATCCTTCGCAGTTTTCTTAAAAAAGTATACATTTAGATTTTATGATAAAGCTCTAGATACTGCTTGCCTATTTCTTTCCAGTCGTGGGCCTTCGCCCAATTAATACAATTAGATTTTAATGACTCATAGAAGCTTCTATCTTCAATAACTCTTAGCATTGCTTGTGTTATTTCATCTATTGAATTTTCTGCAAAAAGAAGTCCTGTTTTTTCGTGAACAATTGCGTCGGGAACTCCGCCGGAGCGGCTACCAAGAGCTGGAATGCCACAGGCATTGGCCTCAATATATACAATTCCAAATCCCTCAAAGTTATTATCGATAATTCGAGGTGCGTGAATATAGGCATAAGAGTTATGAATTTCATTAACCAGTTCATCATCTGATTTGGGCCCAGTAAAAATAACATTTTTTTCAACATTATATTCATGGCAAATTTTAGCTAACCAAGAGTAATCGCCTGGCCCGACTATTTTATATTTGATTGTTGGATATTTTTTTACAATCGCAGGTAGTGCCTTAATCACTAAATCAAATCCTTTTCGTGGTTTGATTTCTCCAATCCCAATAAATTCTAAATTGTTATCATTGTGATTTTTACCTATACTGAACACAAAATAAATTTTAAACTGGCCGGGAAGGCTTCTCTTCAAATTTATTTTGTATTCAGTATAATCGTGATTTTTTGTCTGCACTTCCGATGTAGAGAAAACAGTGGGGTACTAAAAAAATGATGAGAAGCCAATTGGCCCAACCCATTCCCCTCATGCTGCTATAGGCACTTGCTGCATACATTTCTTGATAGATTAATGAAAAGAGTGCAAAAGCTCCAAGCAAACCGAGAGTTGTAAAATAGGTAAGTTCTTTCCATTTTATAATTTGGAAATGAAAACTTATAGATTTTTTCTTTTCTAGGCGGAAGGAGAAGAGAAAGTAGCAAGATGAAAAACTGATAATTTGAACAAAGATAATATTTAATGATTCTTTTATGAAAGTATTTATTACATTAATATCGGGCAAGATTTTAGGCAGGTTAACGAGATAAAATGCACCAATAATGTATTGAAGGAAAATATTGCTTAATACCCATGCGGCAGGTGATAAAATGTTTTTATATCGATAAATTTCTAGCAGAATGAAAAAAAATAAAATACATACGATAAAAATCAAATAAATATTTAATGTATTCATATGAAAAAGTTGTTATCAAGCCAGGACTGAAGCACCACGAGTGACCATTTTAATTGTTGAGAATCAGTTGTTTCATATTTCATTGAGAATACTTTTTGAATATTTTCAAAATCAAATATTTTTTGTGCTTTAATTTTTTCTTTATTAAAAAGATTTTCAATTTGTCCTTTGAGATTATAATCTAAATATCTCCCAATACTGATGGTAAAGCCTTTCTTGGGTCGCTTGATGACTCTTGAGGGAAGATCACCCTTAAAGCAATCAACAAGTATTTTTTTTCTGTGGGAATAATCGATTTTTTCAGATGCTGGTAGCCCAAAAACATAATTAACTAGTTTTAAATCTAAATAAATGGGCCTTACTTCTATTGAATTGGCCATGCTCATAATATCTACTTTGGCCAACATGTCATTGGCCAGAACTAAGTTAAAATCATTTTCTAAAACAGTGTTAAAATCTTTTCTTAATTGTTCCTTAAGCCCCAGCTTTTTTATCAGCAGTGTTTTATTTAGGATTATATTTTTGTTGGCCATTATTCTTGATACCTGTTGATCATCCGTAAATTGACATAGGGACAGATATTTTCCAAAATCATTTTCTTTTTGAAGTTTAATAAATTTTTCTTTTTGTCGTTGAAGATTACTTATATATTTTTCTCTGCTGCTTGCAGCTGCTGGTATCACATTTAGAAATTTGGCCATGAAATTGGCCAAAAAAGGAGAATTTATTGAAAAGTTAAGGGCCGAATATTTGTTGTAACCAGCAAATAACTCATCGGCCCCATCACCTGATAAAAATACAGTGCCGTGTTCTTTTACAGACTTACTTAAAAAGAATGTGGGAATTGCTGAGGTGTCTGCAAGTGGTTCGTCGATTGAGTTTAATACTTGTTCTATACTTTCCAAGATGGAATTATCGTCAAGCAAAAACTCATGATGATTAGTTTTAAATTTGTTGGCAACTAACCTTGAGTATTTTGTTTCGTCGTCAAAAAGATTATTTTTAAAGCCAACTGAAAATGTTTTTAAATCTTTCTTGAGTTGTGATGCGACAGCTACCACTATTGAAGAATCTAGCCCCCCACTTAAAAATGCTCCGGTAGCAACATCGGCATTTAGTCTTTTATCGATAGAGTGGTAAATTAATTCTCTTATCATATTTTTAGAATTTGAGTTGCCAGGAGAGAATGAAGTTGATGGTATACTAAAATATTTTTTTACTTCAAAATTATTTTTATCAATTTTAAGATAATGCCCTGGGGGTAATTTTTGAATCTCTTCAAAAAGAGAAAAAGGATGAGGAATATAGCTTAGGCTAAAATAATAGAAAATCGCTTGACTAGAGAGGGTTAATTTATTTTTAAATAAATAGGCAAGAGGGCGAAGTTCGGAAGCAAAAGCAAATTTTTCATTATGATAATAATAAAAAAATGGCTTTATTCCAAATTGATCTCTTGCGGCAATGAATTTTTTAGTAAGACCATCATAAAAAACAAATGCAAAAAAACCGTTTAACTCCTCAATAATTTTTTCGCCAATATTTATCAGGCAATAAAGGAGGATCTCAGTGTCGCTACTGGATACAAATTGATAATCAACCTTGATATATTTTTCTTTGAGTTCTTTGAAATTAAAAATTTCTCCATTGTAAACTAAGGAATATCTGCCGCTGGCATCTTTAAATGGTTGATTTGCATTCGCAGATAAATCTAAAATAGAAAGACGAGTATGTCCAAGAGCACAATTTTTTATTTGTAAAAAACCGGTGTTGTTTGGGCCCCTGTGGGTAAGTTTTAAAAGAGACTCTTTTACTAAAGATGTTTCTTGTACAGAGAGAGAATTTTTGGAATAATCAATATAGCCTAGGATTCCACACATATTTTTTTCAATTTTAAGTTGAAGGAATCGTACAAAAGATAAAGCGAGATTAACACAATAAACTGATGTCAAAAATATTTTTTGTTGCCAATCATCCTTTCACATTGTCCAACTTTAGAGCTAAGTTGATTGGTCAAATCTCTGAATTGGGGCATGATTTATGTGCTCTTTTTCCCTTCGATCAGAACGATCCTTACGTCAAAAAGCAATTCAAGAATTTACCAGTAAAGTTAATTCCTATTTTTTTATCACGCCGAGGACTCAACCCTCTTATTGATTTTATTTCTTTTTTTAAATTGTATTTTTTATACAAAAGAGAAAAACCTCAGATCGTCCTTAATTATACTATCAAACCAAATATTTATTCTGGGCTAGCGGCCGTTTTGGCAGGGGTCCCCAAAGTTTATTCTAATATTACAGGACTGGGTTTTTTATTTATTGATTTTGAAAAGGCCAGCTTCTTTAAGGCCCTAATAAGGGGAATTGTTTGTCGTTTATACAGAGTTTCACTTTCTAAGCAGAATGGTGTTTTTTTCCAAAACAGTGATGACCTCAATTTTTTTATTGATAAAAAAATTGTCAAAGAAAATAATGCCTATCTCATAAATGGCTCAGGAGTTGATCTTACTTTTTTTACTCCTAATTTTGATATTGCAAAGAAAAAAAATAGTTTTGTTTTTGTGGGGCGATTGTTAAAAGATAAAGGTATTCAGGAATTAGTTGATGCGACTAAGCTTTTGATAAAAAGGGGTCATCATTTTAATCTCACTGTTATTGGAGGTTTGGATGAAAATCCTTCGAGTGTTGATAAGGCCCAGATTGAAACTTGGAAACAAGAACCTAATATTAAATTTTTAGGCCATCTTGAAGATGTTCGAGAGGAACTTTCAAAGTCTGAAATTTTAGTGCTGCCCTCATATAGAGAAGGGACCCCAAAATCAGTTCTTGAAGCAATGGCCATGGGATTGGCAATTATTACTACTGATGTTCCTGGTTGTAGAGAAACCGTCATTCCTGGCAAAAATGGTATTTTGGTTGCTCCTAAAAATCATTTTGCATTGGCCCAGGCGATGGAACAATTTATTAAGCATCCCCACATGGCCGAAGAAATGGGATTAGAGAGCAGGGTATTTGCAGCTAAAAAATTTGATGTTAATAAAATTAACGAAGACATTGCAAGTACAGTTCTGGGATGATCATGTTCGCATATTATCGATGGCGATTATCGATAAATTTCTTTAAATATTATCTTGTATCAATGTAGAATGCACCAATAGCAACAAGGGTCAGCTTTATAATGCTTAAAAGAGTTTTTGATATTTTTTTGTCTCTCCTTTTTGGAATAATTTTTTTCATTCCTTTTTTTATTATTGCTTTTATTATTAAACTAACAAGTGATGGGCCAGTTCTATACTGGTCAAAAAGAATTGGTACTAATAATAAAATATTTTTAATGCCTAAATTTAGAACCATGTATTCAGGTACACCAGAGGTGCCAACACATGAATTGGAAACTCCAAATAGATATTTAACTAAAATTGGAAATTTTTTACGTAGAACTTCTTTGGATGAGACTCCTCAGCTTTATTCTGTCTTAATTGGTGACATGAGTATCGTTGGGCCAAGGCCAGCTCTTTTTAATCAGAATTATTTAATCGAAATGCGAACCAATAAAGGGATTCATAAATTAAAACCTGGATTAACCGGTCTAGCACAGATTAATGGCAGAGATAATATCGATGATGAAAAAAAGACTTTTTTTGATTTAGAATACAAGGATGGTATGGGCTTCCTCCTTGATTTAAAAATAATTTTTTTCACATTTTTTAAAATTCTAAAAGCAGAAGATGTAATACATTAAGATAAAATGCTATTAACTTTATCTCTTATATTTATACTTTTATCTTCTTAGTTTATTAAAATAAAAGAGATTCGCAATGCTTGGCCGATATTTGCTTTGTTTGTTCTTTTTTTCCTAAGTATTTATTTTAGTATCCCTTATTCCATTCATTTGAGAAATGACAACGAAATTTTTAATCCTTACGTTAATTATACCATTTGCATAAATTAATTATGGGCCTTTCATATCATCTGTTTTATTATTTAAGGCATGTCAGACGATAAATTTAATGTCTATAAATGTTTAGAATCTTTTGAGGAAGACGAACTTTTAAAACTCTATCGAACAGAGAAAGATGCTCGGATGTCGCGGCGGTTACTATCTCTTTATCACTTGAGAAGTGGCAAAAAATTATCAGAAGTTATGGATATCACACTAGCAAGTGAGTGCTCTATTAGAGTCTGGGTAAAAAAATACGTTGAGGCCGGTTTTCTTGGCCTTCTTGAACTGGATGGTCGTGGACGTTATCCAAAAATTCCAAAAGAACAAGAATTGAAAGTTAAAAACCGAATAATAGAATTACAAAATATGCGTGATGGAGGAAGGGTTACAGGATTAGAGTTACAACAAGTTTTAGCTGATGAATTTGAAGTCAACTATTGCCTAAGATCTGTTTACGTTTTACTTGATCGACTTGGGTTTAGTTGGATTAGCTGTCGGTCTAAGCATCCAAAATCTTCTCAGGAAGCAATTGATACTTTTAAGAAAGATTTTCCAGATATTGTAGATGAAATTAAAGAAAAAAATCTGGGATTAAAATTTGAAATTTGGTGGCAAGATGAAATGCGGATTGGACAGCAAGGAAGTCTCTCAAGGGTATGGGCAGCTAGGGGAACAAGGCCACGGGTTGTCAGACAGAGACAATTTTTATCGACCTATATTTTTGGTGCATGTTGTCCCGACAAAGATAAATCCTGTGGCTTAATTCTTCCAAGGGTTGACACTGACATGATGCAAATTCATCTTCAAGAAATATCAAAAAGCGTTGAAAAAGATTACCATGCATTAATACTCGTTGATAGGGCAAGTTGGCATACGACAGAGCAAATCCAATTGCCAAAAAATATAACATTAATTCCACTGCCGCCATATTCTCCAGAACTAAACCCGATGGAGCAACTGTGGCAGCAACTTAGAAAAATAAAATTATCTAATGCCAGCTACGACGGATATGAGGAAATAGTTTCTGCGGCAGTTGAAGCATGGACCACTTTTACTGATCAGAGCGGAGCTGTTAAAAGATTATGTTCTCGAGATTGGGCCAAAATCCCGAATTAATTTTTGCGATTGGTATTATATTCAAAATCAGATAATTCCCGGGATCAATAATCGTGATTTTAATAATTTCTCTCTTTTATTTTATCGGCAATTTTAATATTTGTGGGTGATTGGAATAATTCCTTTTTATTGGTTGGCGATGAGTTTCGAAATTTCTTGGCACAAATTTTTTATATTTATTTTATCTCTGCTCTCTTCTTAAAAAAATATAAAATAGCAGTTTTATATTTTAGTTTAATCCTTTTATCTCACTGGGCCTATTTGCTGTTATTATTTATGAATTGGGGTGTTTTTTTGATATGCCAAAAATTTAACTTAAGAAAATATCAGGTTGTTCTCATTCCTTTTTTGGCAATATTTTTTGCGTATATTTATAAAGAGGGGATTATTTTTTATTTTTCCCCAGCACATTATTGGTATCTTAATACAAGTAATATAAAAAAAGGACTAATAGAAGGTTTTTTACATCGACCTGGTGTGATTTTGGCCACTGTCATACATCTATTTACAATTACCCTTATTTTTAAAAACACCAACAAAATTAATCAAACTCCTATTATAAAATTTTTTGCTGTAATGTTTTTGATTTTATTTGGGCTTAGTAAATATGGAGTCCTTCTCAGCGATAATTTTATTGAATCGACTCGGTTTTATATTATATTTGCTCCCTATCTGGCGATTCTTTTGGCATATACTTTATTTGAGATGCCAATGTATTATATTGCGACCAGTATATTTGGTTTTTTGTTTATTAATTTTACTCTTAGAAACTTTGCTAAAGAAACTATTCCATTTTGGGAAGTCATAAGCAAAGACGACTTTTCTATTTTAAAAAAATCAATAATAGAATATCACAATGAAAGAATTATTTATTTTATCTGTCTTTTGCTTTTAATCTTTTTGCTTATAATGATTAGAAAGTATCGTAAGAGAGGTGAGTTAATTATTCAGCATAGCTAGAGCTGATATCGGCGTAAGTCGCAATTTGGTGGTAATTTTCCCCAAGTTTTTGCTGAAGACTTTTAATTGTTTTTTCAGTGTTAAAAAAATCTTGTTCATCATCAATGACTAAGCGAATGTTCGGTCGGACATTTGGTATTGTTTCTAAATTTTTAATCTTCCAGTTTTCTTTTTTTTTATAAATAAATTGGGTAAGATGTTCCTGTTCCTCTTTGGACAAAGAGGACTGCAAAAGTTTTTCAATCGTAGATTTTGTTAAAACTTCTGTAGTAAGACCAGGATTTGGCGATAAGTTTTTGTTGGTTACAACATCATATTTGTATCGATCAATGAAGTGAAAAGCACAGTCAATGGATTTATAATCTAAAAAAATCCTGTCCCCGCAGACTCTCGCCATTGAATCAATTTTAAAATGCTCCATTGTCTGATGTGTACGAAGGACTAAATTATTTAGTGGGCCCCTAAAATAATCGACGTTTAAATTTTTACATAATTGGGCCAAGAGGTCGTCTGAGGTTTCATTCGAAGTGGCGACAATAATTCTAGCTTGAGTTTGGCAAAGCTTTGCACGAGTGATGACATGCTCCAGGAGTGTTTTTCCCGCTAATTTCATAAGTGCTTTTCCGGGAAGCCTGGAAGAGTTCATCCGAGAAAAAATAATAATTGCCTTATTCAAAATCATTCCAGTCTAGTCTTTTTAATTTTAATAAATCTTTGTTGCTTCTTTTTCCAATAAGTTTAGTAAAATCTCGGGCATCTATACCATGATTTGGACGAAGGGCAATTAAGTCAGATTCTTGAATAAGTTGTCCTTTTTTAATATTATTTTTTAAATAAACTGCGCGCCTAAAAGTTGTAGGATGATTATTTTCTAGTTCACTCGGGGTAATTCCCTTCTGATGATTTCCTTTTAAATCATTTATTTCTTTTATAAAGGCCCGAAGCTCAATCAGTTCATCTTTTACTAGACTGATTTTATGATCGCGAAAAGTTTTTCCTTCTCTCTTATCAGTAAAATGAACTTCAAGAATTTTTGCTCCCAAAGTAATAGCAGCTTCTACTGCTCGCTTTCCCTCGGTATGATCAGAGTAGCCGATATCATAATCACCAAATTCTTTCTTTAGAGTCGAGATTATATTTAAATTAGCTTCGCAATTGGGAATAGGGTACATCGATGTACATTGCAGTATCGACAAGTTTTCCCGGCTTTTGTAAAGAGGATTTAATGTTTGTAAAAAATGAACAGTTTCCTTGATTTCTTCTAATGTCGCCAATCCGGTTGAAAGCATAATCGGTTTATTTGTTTGGGCCACTTCTTTCAGAACAGGAAAGGCGGTTAGATCTCCAGATCCTATTTTAAAAAAAGTCAGATGAGGGGCAATCCAATCAATGGCTTCGATATCCCAAACACTGGCGCCAAAGTTTTTGCCGTAGGAATGGCAAATATTTTTTAGCTCGATATAGTGCTCAGTTGAAAGTTGAAATTTTTTAAAGTGTTGGTTGCGATCGGGGGCCTCAACCTTACTTACCAGGGAGTCTCCGGTATAAATTTGAAATTTGATGCAATCTGCTTGAGACTCACAAGCGAGTTGTGTGAGTTTTTTTGCGTATTCAAAGTCGCCCTCATGATTACCGCCAATTTCTGCGATAATGTAGACGCCATCAGCTGAGTACCAGGGGATTTTTGAATTCATTTGAGTTCCTTAAATAGGGAGATTGGTTTAATTCCTCTTGCCGGCATAGCGAACAAGCAATTTCCAAGTCGAATTTAGAGCGGATATAAAAAGCTGACTTTTCATCTAGAAGCATATGGCCGGTTTTCCCCTCATGTAATTTTTTTCCACTTTTTAAAAACTCTTTTTTGACGATATGAATACCCCCTGCCCTTTTGAAAATATCATCGCGTTCAAACTGAAAAAAAGGATGTTGGTTGATCGGTGCCAGGCCATTGCCATTGTGTTTATAAAAAAAACTATTGTCATTAACGACACCATCAACGCAATCGACAGGATAAAAAGAAAGAGTGTCCACCATTTGTTCGATATAACGTTCATCTCTAAAGGGTGCTTTTACATAAAGTATACAGTATGCCTGGGCCTTGAGAGATTCGAAGTTTTGATCAATATCAACTAAGGTGTCGGTAATATCTTTATTGGCCTTGGCCAATTCTTCAGATCGTAAGTGCCAATGTATTTTCTTTTGATTATTTTGGGTCTGCCTGGATTTAAGTAAATCGATAAGTTCAATGCTTTCACAGCTTATAATAATTTCATCAATCGAGCTGCATTTAAGGGCAGAATCAAGTGACCACCTCAGCATTTCTTTACCACCTAAGATTGAAAGTGGTAAAAAATCTTTTCCAATATTTTTCCCCCTGATGGGGATAACGGCTAGAGTGCGAAGCCTGCGAAGGCCTTCGTTCTTTAAATATTCGTTAAGTATTTTGCCTCTGGATATATAAATTTTTTCTTGATTTTGAGAAAGGTTTTTTCCGTGACTTCTATAATAAAAAAGGGGGAGGCCAATATTTTCTACTTGGTGTTTGGAAATCATCTTAAGCCACAGATCAAAACCGTCCTGACAATTAAATGCCTCGTTATAGCCCCCAGATTTTTTTAAAAAATCTGTGCGAATCATAGTGCATGCACCATGAGCGGGGCGATCGTATAATGAAACTTCATCTTGAAAATTATTGCGCCGGTAGAGGTTTAAGATATTGTCGGACTCATCTATTAAATAATAGTCGGGAAAAACAATTCCTAGCTCGGGGTTTTTTTCCAATGTGTTTGTCATAACTTCAATTGCTCTAGGGTCAAAGTAATCATCAGCATCTAAGCGCACGAGATATTTTCCTCGGGCCAGTTCTAGGGCAATATTGTTGCTGCGGTTGAGCCCCATATTTTTTTGAGTAATAAGTTTTACGTTATTCTCACCTAGATCCTGTTTGGCCTTTGGAATGAGTTCATGAATGATTTCTAAAGAATGATCACTTGACCCATCATCAATAATGATCAACTCAAAATAATTGCAAGTTTGACTTAAAACACTTTCAACTGCTCGTTTAATAAAACGTTCATAATTGTAGTTGGTAATATAAACTGTAACCAGAGGGCAATTCATGAATGGGCGAACCTTTAAATTAAACTTACCTACATTTTATTATGTTTATAAACTTATATTCAAGCGCTAATATCAAATTGTTTTAACCAATGAGGAATTATTGAAACTAGGTGTGGTTTTTAGCTATGGCGTTACACTTGCAGCATGGCATGAGCAAGGCAATTTGCAGAGAGAGTTGACGCCTTATGTTTTACTTAAAGATAAAAAGCAAGATTTATCGGTTGTTTTTTTTACCTACGGAAGTATTTCTGATCACAGTTTTTTGCCTTCAAACATTGAGCTCGTTGCAATGGGTAAAAACTGGAAAGAGACTCCCAAAATTTTGCGGCCTCTTTATTCTTTTCTGATGCCTTTTATTTATTATCGACAATTTTCCCAGTGCCAAGTATTAAAGACCAATCAAATTTGGGGAAGTTGGGTTGCGTTCATGGCCTCCTGTTTAACTGGAAGTAAACTTTGGATTAGGGCGGGCTATGATCATTACACCAATCATCTTTTGCGCAATTCCCCTTTTTATAAAAAAATAATTAGCTATTTTGTTTCCCTTTTGGCCTACCGGAACGCTGATTTAATAACTGTAACTACCGCTCAGATAGCAGACTTCGTTTGCAAAACATTTTCTGTTAACTTCCAAAAAATTACTGTTCATGGCAATTATATTGATACTGATCTTTTTTCACCGCTATTGCTGGATAAAAAACCGAGAGTCTTATATGTTGGCCGACTTAATATTCATAAAAATATTGAAACTTTGATGAAGGCTTGCGCCCAACTTCATTTGGGATTAACCATTGTAGGAAAAGGAGAATATCAAGACAAATTGAAAATGCTAAAAGAAGATTTAAAATCTGATGTCACCTTTCTCCCTTCTATTCCCAACCATGAACTTCCTCGGATTTATTCAGAACATCTGATTTTCTGTCTTCCTTCTTTATTTGAAGGAAACCCCAAGGTTCTTCTTGAGGCCATGAGTTGTGCTTGTGCAGTTGTGGGAAATGATGTTCGGGGTATAAAAGAACTCATTTGTGACAAAGAAGATGGATTGCTTTTTCAATCAGAAGTGGCAACGCTGCAAGATTGTTTTTCTTCATTGTTACAAGATAAGTTTTTAGGCAATAAGCTAGGCGATGCTGCGAGAAAAAAAATAGTTAATAGCTACAGTTTGCAGTCTTATTTAAAGTTTGAAGTGAATAATCTAGCAAGGCTAACTTGTGGTCACTAAGATTTATATCCATTTTCCTTTTGCCCAAGGCCCGGGTGGTGGTGGGGCTTCTTTTTTATCGAACTTAAGCGAATCTTTTAAAGACTCAGGAAATTTGGTATCAGATGCTGATGATGCAGATATAATTCTCTTTAACAGTCACCATGATATCGATGGACTTTTAGCTTTGGTGAAAAAATTTCCCCAAAAATATTTCGTTCAGCGGATTGATGGGCCGATGTCGCTGTATAATAATTCTCAAGATCTTCGAGATGAAATGGTTAAAGTGGCATCACATTTTTTAGCTGATGCTTATATTTTTCAGTCTCGGTGGTGCCAACAGCAAAATGACCAATTAGAAATTACCTTGAATCGGCCTTCCGCTATTATTGGTAATGCTGTTAATGCGGCGGTGTTTAGCAAGAAAAATAAATCGTCCAGGCAGGGAAAATTAAAATTAATTTCTCACAGTTGGTCGACTAATCCCAATAAAGGCTTTTCAACACTGGTGTGGTTGGATGAACATTTAGATTGGTCAAAATTTGAAATGACTTTTGTGGGAAATACGCCATGCCCATTTAAAAATATAAAAATTATTTCTGCTAAGGACAGACAGGCCCTTGCAGCACTTCTTCTTGTCAATGATGTTTTTATTTTTCCCTCCCGATATGAGGCCTGTTCAAACGCACTTTTAGAAGCTCAAAGTATTGGTCTACCGGTTGTCGCTTTTAATGGCAGTAGCAACCCAGAATTTGTAGAAATTAAAGAGTTACTTTTTAATGAAGACCGAGAACTCCCTGCTATTTTAGACAAGTTAAATTCTCGTTATGAAGAGATTTGGGCAGAAAATAGTGAAGGATATAAATATAATAAAATGAGCGTTAAGGCACAGCAATATCTCGATTTTTGTGGTGAGCTTTTAAAATCTCCTAAAAAGAAAGAAGTCAAAATTCTTCGTGCCAGATTTTTGCTCTATGAGCTTAAGGTTTTTTCCAAGATTAAAGGCGGACAGAAATTTATTAATTTTAGAAAAGATTTTTTAGGTGGGGGGGCATCACTTAATACCGTTTCAAATTTTTTTCAGGCCGGAGTGTCCATTTCGATAACCATCATTATGGCCCATCTCCTGACAAAAGAAAAAATGGCATTATATCCTTATTTCTTTTCTATGCAGGGTCTTTTTTCTTTTTTGGCCATTCCTGGTCACGATACAATGTT
>JAHEZZ010000036.1 GCA_023250815.1 Bdellovibrionales bacterium | reverse complement strand
TCATCTCATCAAAGTTGAAAGGGAAGATCTCAAAAGGGTGATCGCCGACGCTCGTGCATTGGGAGATTTAAAAGAAAATGCGGAATACCATTCAGCAAAAGAAAAGCAATCTTATATTGAAGGAAGAATTATTCAACTGCAAACGGTTATCACAAAGGCGGTGGTCATTGATGTGGCGAGTGTTAAAAGCGACAAAGTTGTTTTTGGCGCCACAGTCACCCTGATTGATATTAATGGCGCAAAAGTTATTTACAAAATTGTTGGATCCGACGAATCCGATATGAAAAAAGGAAAAATTTCTTTTAGCAGTCCCCTGGGCAAAGCATTGATAGGCAAACAAACTGGAGATACGGTTATTGTCAAAGCGCCAAAAGGCGATATTCAATATGAAGTTTCCGACTTCGCATTTTGCGAAGATTAGGGCATTTTTTACCCAGGAAAATTCAAGCGTGATGAGTATAACATTATGACGGAAAAGCAGACCCTCGACATCGATTCATCCCTATCCCTACTTTTTAGCAAAAGAGAATCTAAAACTCTTAAAAAATTCATTGATGCTGAAATATTGACCATAAAAAACCTTCTAAATATTTGGCCAAATAAAGTCATAAGGGCCCCCTCGCTGACAAACTTTGAATGCGCAAAAATAGGCGAACTCTTTAGAGGAAAAGGTACAATTATAAAAATCTTGAAACGCCCTTCTTTTGTGAACGGACGCTTTAGAAAAAAAATCCCTTTATATAATATCAGCGCCGTTGTTCAAGAAGAGCTGACTCTTAAAATTCTCCACCTTCATTGGTTTAATAGTTACCCTTCAATCATTAAAAAGTTAGAAGGTTTAACGACCTTGGAATTCCAAGGAGAAGTCAGGGAATTTAACGGAACCAAACAAATTAACAATCCAACCTTCGACATAATTTTACAAAACGCCGATCTCTTATTTTTTTATCCAACAGTGAATGGAATTTCACCCGCTCACATTAAAAATATCATTGATAGAGTTTCCGATGATGTTTTTAAAAATATCACTGACATGATCAGTGCATCTTTGCTTAAAAAAAACTTATTTCCCGATCTTTCAACATGCTATTTAGCGATACATGCGAGGGGGATTTTTAAAGATCTAACAGTTAGAGAATCTATTGTCCGCCAAGTAGAAAGGCGGTTTTCTTATGATTATTTTCTAGATCAACAACTAAAACTTTTAACCAGAAGAAGTCGCACTAAAATTAAATCAATCCCCCAAATTTCAATTTCAAATCAAAAACTTAAAACAATAATTGGATCATTAGATTTTGAGCTTACGGCAGATCAAGATCAAACTTTAAAAGATATCATAAATGATTTTCAAAGTGGCCATCCCATGATGCGCCTTCTTCAAGGCGATGTCGGCTGCGGAAAAACAGCAGTGGCCTTTCTTGCCTGTGCCATTAATTTTGCCAACAAAAATCAATCTGCCATCATGTGCCCAACAGAAACACTTGCTGAACAACATTACTACTCTGTCTTAGATTTCGCTAAAAAATTAAATATTCGCTGCCAACTATGGACTGGCGGTCAAAAAAATAAAGATAAAAAAATATTTCACGAGGCCCTCAGACAAGGTGATATTGATCTTGTAATCGGAACCCATGCCTTAATTCAGCCGGATGTTCAATTTAAAAATCTAAGCCTAGTGGTGATCGACGAACAACATAAATTTGGAGTCAAGCAACGATTATCCCTTAGTCAAAAAGCAGAAACTTGCCATACTTTGACGATGACGGCGACACCTATCCCAAGATCTCTCTCACTTATTCAATTTGGAGATCTTGATGTTTCTATCATCAAACAAATGCCCAAAGGGAGAAAAGGTTACAAAACTAAAATAATCGACCCTTCAAATTTTTTGCTTTTTTTAAATTTTTTAAAAACCAGGCTAGGACTTAAAGAACAGGCCTATATTGTTGTTCCTGCAATTTTGGAAAACGAAGGCTCTGACCTCTTAAACCTAGAAAAAGTCTTGGAAAAATTTAAAAATATATTCCCAGAATTTGTAGTAAGTGGGCTCCATGGAAAACTAAAATCTGAGGAGAAAAGCAAAATACTTCATGATTTTGTTGATAAAAAAATTCATATATTAGTGGCCACAAGTGTTGTCGAAGTAGGAATAAACAATCTCAACGCTTCAATCATGGCAATCATGAATCCAGAAAGATTTGGACTGAGCTCTCTTCATCAATTAAGAGGCCGCGTGGGGCGAGGAATACTTCCCGGATTTTGTTTTTTAATTTGTGATAAAAAGCTATCTGACGAATCAATTTTACGCTTGAAAATAATTGAAAAATCGAATGACGGCTTCGAAATTGCGGAGGAGGATCTTAAAATTCGAGGGCACGGTAATCTTTTTGGCACCGATCAATCAGGAGATGATAAAGATATCGATTTTCAAATGGCGCTCAAACATTTGGACTTATTAGAGATTGCCAAAAAAGATGCTGAAAATATTTTTAAAAAAGACAATGGCAATTACTCAAATAACCAAGCAAATTTAAATATGGATCTTGGCAATAAATACCACGAAAATCCCTTAGTAATTCAGACCACCTAATGATGAGCGGGATACATGAATGCTTGAAAAGTAAACCCGTAGTGGTATAGAATTTAGCAATGATTAAAATTAATGTTTTGGAACATTTGGAAAAGTTAGGCCTTGGAGTTATGTCATTTTATTTCAATACTATAACCGTCGGATCAAATGCTTGCAATAACCTCATAATTAACTCTCCTCTCCTTTCTTCAACTCATCTTGTCCTTGATACATTTCTTGTAACCCAAGAACATTATTTATCAATTGAAAGTGGCTCCGACGATTCCTATTTCATGGTTAATTCAAAAAAAGTTTTGGGAAAAAAAATTCTTAAAGCAAAAGACATCGTCAAAATTGATGGCATTCTTTTTGAAATTTTAGATTTTAAATATGACAAGCCCCAACCCTTTGGTAAAATACTGGAAGAAAAATATATTGCGCTTTACAATGATCCCATAGAGCGAGGACTACTTGAAGCTATCGAACAAAACCTCATAAACTTAACCCCCAATAAATAATATGGGCCTTAAAAATTCTTACACAAATTTTTTTACCAATAAAGATGGCCAAAAACTTTATTATGAAACCAATTATGATCCAGCCAAAAAACTAAACTCAAATGATATCCTCATCATATTTAACAATGGCCTTGTGTGTGACAGTGGTCATTGGGGGCCACAGCTGACATATTTTGATTCTTTAGGATTTAATATTCTCACTTACTATTATCGTGGGCATTTTGAATCTGAAGGATCGAATAATATTAAGCAAATTACTTTTATTAATTTGGCCCACGACATTCACGACTTGATTAAATATTTAGGTCATTCTAAAAATGTTTTAATGGGCCATAGTATGGGAGTCAATGTCACTTTAGAATATGCCCGTTTATTTCCCGGTGACATTATTGCTCAAGTTGTAATTTCAGGAACAGTCATTCCACCACAAGACATGATGTTTGACTCTAATTTATTTGATCTTATCCTTCCCTATGTGCAGTTGATTCAAAATAAATTTCCAGATCTTTATAATATTATTTGGAAAAATTCTTACAAAAATTCTATTGTTCAAAGAATTGTTCTTAATGGCGGATTTAATACAACAAATGTCCCCCTGGAATATGTCGAGCACTATCTCAAAAGAATTGGCGAACTTCCACCTGAAATTTTCATGCAACTTATCACAGAAATGCAAAGTCATGATGTCATTAATGACTTACATAAAATTGAAACCCCAACATTGATTATCGGCGGGGACAATGACAAAATGATCCCAAACTATTTTCAAACTATTTTAAAAAAATTTTTAAAATACTCAGAAATTTATATCGTGAAAGACGGCAGTCATGTTCCGCAAATTGATTTTCCAATTTTTGTTAATAATAGAATCGAGTATTTCTTAAAAAAAAATACCGCCCTTTAGATACTATTAACATCAATCTTTTTAAATTCTAAAAGTTGTTTGAAAACTCTTCGCAATGCCGATTTGAGCTGAGATCTTTTATATTCAATGTGAGATGCTTCGCCTTGCGTATTTCTCTTATGAGAATCACTATCAACGACTTGTACTTCAAAGGGATAAAAAAATCTAACTTCTTTAGAAATTTGCGACAAATCTAATTCTAAAATCTTTTTTGAAATCTCGCTGTCTTTTTCTTTTTTTGCCAAAGACCTTACTTCCGCAAACTCACCCAAAAAAGGGTTTTTATATTTTATTAATTGTCGGCAAGTAAACTGAATAGATTTATATTCTGAAAAAGAATGCTTGTTTTTAGAGTCTTCACCATAAGTTGGTACAACCATAAGCACATTTAATTTTTTTTCAAACTCAGCTTCAGGCAAATTATTTTTCATTGATTCTTTAATTAATTTTAAATAATTTCTCTTAAATTTTCCCAGATCAATAAGAGTATTCACCGATCGACTGGGTTTAATGTTATGAGGAATAACGACGCTTTTTTCCATAAGAAATTTTACGACTCGAATAATATCAAGTTTATTTTCAGTGATAAATCTTATGCCTATTCGATCGAATAATTCTTCCGCTACATTCTCTGCTTTATGGAGTAATTTAATAATGACACTTTCTCTTGATTTCTTAGACTTTGTTTGAAAATCGATTAACTTAATACTTTCAACGCTTCCTTTTTCTCCCAGATACAATTGGTTTTTATCATCACGATAAACATATTTATAAAATCTATCGAAAATTTGAGTCTGAATCGCCGAAAAATAATTACTTCTTAAATCTTTATCAATATGAACAATCGTATGCATAATTTTTAAAATGACTTCCGCCCATAATCTTTCTTCTTGGTGCAAATTATTTTTATTTCCCGTGGCCATGAGAAACAGATCAGTAATATCTGTTACCATATAAATAGAATTGGGTATTTTTAAGTCAATCCCATCGGGATTTCCTTCTTTTAAAAAAAATCTTTTTATAAATTGAACAGCTTCCTGAAAATTGCCAAAAAGTTCAGCCTTATTAACTGGCTCTTGAGGGTCAAGGCCATAGCCCTTTAAAAAGCCTAGCACCTGCTCATTGGTCACTCTTCCTGAAAAATAATGAGTATCAAGAGTGGAGCGACCACCAATCACCACTTCTAAGAGGTCCCAATCAAAGAGATATTTGTTCAAATAGTCCGGACGTTGCATAATATATTATACTCAAATAAAATGAGCACAGGATAACACAGATGAATGACAAGGCCACTCTGCATTTTAGAAACCCCGAAATCCTCTTTGTCTCTTTATTTGCTATTGGATTTTTGCCTTGGGCCCCTGGAACATTTGGCTCATTAGTTACCATTCTCCCGCTAAGTTATTTTACTTTTTTAAAAGCACCTACTTTTTTCTTTTGGCCGCTCTTTATTATTGTTACTTTAATCGCCTGCTTTACTTGCCAATATGTGCAAAAAAAATATCGTGTCCATGATCCATCATGGATAGTGATAGATGAAGTTTTGGGTATGACCCTCACCTGGCTTATTGCTCATCCCCACTCCTCAACCGACTGCTTTCTTCTTTTTATTAATTTTCGTTTCTTCGATATTATAAAATTTTGGCCAGCTTCCTATTTTGATCAAAAAGTAAGCCACGGATATGCTACCGTATTAGACGATTTGATCTCAGGTCTTTATGCAGCATTATTATTTTTAATAATAAAAAATTATTTTCCAATACTTTCTTGACTTACGCATCTCTTACGCACAAAATTGACCATGGTAGAAACAAAATTTTCTGCTTAGAATATTGGTGCTCAACGACACTGATAATTTAGCACGACATTGATACTGATTGGTCTTGCTATTTTCTAAACAACAATTTGAAACTAAAGGAGATAAATTTTATGCTCAATCGTACTACAGCTGTCCCCACTAAAATGGATGAAAACAAAATGAAGGCCCTAGACATGGCCCTTGCTGCAATTGAAAAACAATTCGGCAAAGGCGCAATCATGAAACTAGACCAAGAAAAAACAGAAAAAATGCCCTCAATTTCCACTGGCTGCCTCGGTCTAGATATTGCTCTTGGAATTGGCGGAATTCCCAAAGGAAGAGTGATTGAAATTTTCGGGCCAGAGTCTTCTGGGAAAACGACTCTTACATTGCATATTGCAGCCGAATGCCAAAAACAAGGAGGTACAGTCGCTTTTATTGATGCTGAACATGCTCTTGATACAATATACGCCAGCAAACTTGGCGTTGATATTCCCAGCACGCTTATCTCTCAGCCCGACAGTGGAGAGCAAGCACTCGAAATTGCCGACATGCTAGTCCGCTCTGGCGCAGTTAATTTAGTTATTGTCGATTCAGTTGCTGCCCTTACTCCCAAGGCCGAACTAGAAGGAGAAATGGGCGACTCTCATATGGGTCTTCAGGCCAGGCTTATGTCTCAGGCCCTTCGCAAATTAACTGGCTCAATCTCCAAATCAAACACTACCGTTATTTTTATTAACCAACTTCGCATGAAAATTGGCGTTATGTTTGGCAACCCAGAAACGACAACTGGTGGGAATGCGCTTAAATTCTATGCCTCAGTCAGAATGGATATCAGAAGAATTGGCGCTATTAAAGAAGGCGAAGAGGTCGTTGGCAGCAGAACTAAAGTTAAAATTGTAAAAAATAAAGTTGCTGCACCTTTTAGAGAAATCGAATTTGATATTATGTATGGTACTGGAATTTCCAAAAGTGGAGATCTCGTCGATCTGGCATCAAATGAAGGCATTATTGAAAAAGCTGGATCTTGGTACTCATATAACAATAATAAAATCGGGCAAGGTCGAGACAACTCAAAAATATTTTTAGAACAAAACCCAGAAATCATGATGGAAATCAGAAATAAAATTTTACTTAAGCACAATATCATCAATGCAATAGATGCTCCGGGAATGGTCGACAAATCGACCGGTGAAATTCTCGATTCCGATGATCATTCAGATGAAAAGAAAGAAGGAAAAAAATCCAAAAAAATTCATTAATATTTTGATGAAGTTTCTTGATCCAGAACCGCAAGAATTTACGGTTCTGGGTTTTTTAGTTTATAGCAATTATGTGAAATAATGAATAACGAAATTAAAGAAAATATTACTGACGCCAATGAACTTATCAACATAGCTTATCGCTATGCCATGCGGTTAATTTCAATGAGAAACTATTCCTACAAGAAACTACTTAATAAACTCATTGAAAAAAATCATGGAAAAGAAATTTCAAAACTTGCCATTAATAAACTTAACAATGAAGGATTCTACAAAGAAGAATACTTCACAAATTCCTTTGTCAGATCTTTAATTAAAAAAGGCAATTCTCTTGATCTCGTCAAACGTTCATTGCAACATGAAGGAATTCAATTAACAATCGCTGAATTAAAGGAAAAAAGCGCTGAGCTCACAAACGAAAAATATTCTGAAATAAAACAAATTGAAGATCTCATTAACAAAAAACAAAATCTGCTTCTTAAATGGGCGACGCTCGAAAAAAATGAAAAATACCAAGCAGAGCAAAAAATGATGCGTTTTCTAGTATCAAAAGGGCACCAATTTGATGCCTGTAAAACTGCTATCAAAAATTATATTCAGACAAATCTTACAACAAAAGATTGTGACGATATATGATGATCATATTGGTATATTTCGCTTCAATTATGATACATTGATATTCCCTAATTTTTATATTATGAGGAAATATGAGTGTATTGAGTTCAAAAGAGATTCGAAAACGTTTCATTGAATTTTTTGTCAAAAATGGCCATAAGAAAATCACTTCCTCTTCAATTATTCCTCACAACGATCCTACCTTGCTTTTTGCTAACGCAGGAATGAATCAATTCAAAGATATTTTTACTGGAAAAATAAACGCTCAAGAAAAACGTGCTGTGACTATTCAAAAATGTGTTCGCGCCGGTGGCAAACATAACGATTTAGAAAATGTTGGTCTAACAGCAAGACATCACACTTTTTTTGAAATGTTAGGAAATTTTTCTTTTGGAGACTATTTTAAAGAAGATGCAATCAAAATGGCCTGGGAGCTATTGACTAGTGAATTTAAAATACCCGCTGAAAAACTTTTTATCACCGTTCACTACTCTGACAACGAAGCCTTGCTCATTTGGAACAAAAAAATTGGCGTCCCCCTTGAGCGTATTTTTAAAAAAGGGGACAAGGATAATTTTTGGGAGATGGGTGAATTTGGGCCATGCGGTCCCTGTAGCGAGATTTATTTTGACCATGGGCCCAGCTTTGCAAAAAAAGGATTCATACCAAATGAAGGGCAAGATTTACTTGATGATGATGAAAGATATGTAGAAATTTGGAACCTGGTCTTTATGCAATATGAGAAAACTCCAGAAGGCCGTTTAAATTTACCCAAACCATCTATTGATACGGGTGCAGGACTCGAACGAGTTACAGCAGTAATACAAGGTAAATATTGGAACTACGACACTGATTTATTTTCACCCATAATTAGGGAACTAGAAAAATGTTCTGGAAAAAAATACTCTGACCCAAAAATTGCGACAAGCATGCGCATTATTGCCGATCATATCCGTGCATCAACTATGCTCATCACTGATGGCGCTCTTCCCTCCAACGAAGGCCGGGGTTATGTTCTAAGACGAATAATCAGAAGGGCAGTACGCCATTTAAAAGAAATTTCTGCTCCGGAAAATTATTTTCACAAACTAGTTCCTGTTGTTTTTGATATCTTAGGTGACGAGTATTGCGACAATAAAAATAATAGTTCACTTGCAGAAAAAATTCTACTTCTAGAAGAAAAAAAATTTTCCGAGACACTAGATCATGGATTAAAGTTTTTAGATGAAGCTATTTCTAAAGTTAAAAATAAAACGTTGTCTGGGGCAGAAGCATTTAAGCTCTACGACACCTATGGATTTCCACTGGATCTGACGCAAATTATTTTGCATGAAAAAGGAATGAATGTTGATACAGCTCAGTTTGAAAAAATAATGATCGACCGAAAAGAAGAGTCTCGTAAAACATGGAAAGGCGGAACGGGATCCAACTCTAAAATATTTTATGACATCAAAGAAAAATTTGGTGAGACCATTTTTTCTGGATATGAATACACTGAACAAAGGGCCAAACTTCTAGAGAAGATTAACACAGGCGAAAACACTCTGCTCTTTTTTGACAAAACTCCTTTTTATGCAGAATCTGGAGGACAGCACGGTGACATTGGGTTGATAAAATCAGCAGATGCCGTTGTGGCATCAATTTCAGATACCCAAAAACCAGTTGATGGTATTCATGCTCACTCCTCAAAAGATGCGGATCTTTTAGATATAGGCGAAACATATATTCTTTGCGTTGATAAGAACAAAAGAGCACTGACGGAAAGAAATCACTCGGCGACACATCTTCTGCAAGCCGCACTCATAAAAATATTAGGGGATCATGTTAAACAAGCTGGATCAAGTGTTGGGCCAGAGCGGCTTCGTTTTGATTTTACCCATATGCAACCAGTCACCTTACTTGAACTTCAACAAGTTGAAAAAACTGTCAACCAACAAATTAAAAATGCTCTTCCTATTTGTGCGACAGTAATGACAAAAGACGAAGCCGTAAAAAAAGGAGCTATGGCACTTTTTGGAGAAAAATACGGCGACCAGGTGAGAGTTTTAGAGATGGGTAAATTTTCGACTGAACTTTGCGGAGGAACCCACGTCAAAAATACTGGAGAGATAGGCAACTTGATTATTATTTCAGAAACATCTTTAAGCACTGGCGTTCGAAGAATTGAAGCTATGACTTCTCAAGGCGCTTTTGAATATCTAAACGGCCGATCCCTGACACTTAAAAAAATTGAACGTACCCTTGGCCTTCCAGAAAATAAATTACTAGAGCGAATTGAAACTTTAACCCATGATTTAAAAATTAAAAATAAAGAACTTGAATCACTAAAAGAAAAAGTTCAAAACTTAGAAAGCAAAAATCTTTTTGAAAACCCAGAAAATTTAAAAGATGGGGTTCAGTTTCTTCTTGTCAAAGCACCTGAAGGAACAGACCTTCGAAAATTATCAGATACATTTGTCTCTAAATTTGAGAGAGGAATTATACTCGCCTATTTAGAAAATCAAGATAAAGCAAATATCCTTATCCGTAGTAATCTTAAAGATTCCAAAATTAATTGTGGTGAAATTCTTAAAGAGGTTTTATCTAACATGGACGGACGAGGCGGTGGAAAACCAGAGATGGCCCAAGGTTCAGGAAATTTAATAAAAATTGATTCTGCTTTATTGGTCGCAAAAAAATTAATTTTACAAAATATTTAATACAAGTGAGACTTTATGAATTTTAAAAATTTACACATCATTTTAATCACTTTCATTGTCATTTTCTCTTCTTGCCGCAAAGGAACAAAGGATTCTACAAATACTCTATTTATTTCCTTGTCTGATGAAATTTCTTCTCTTGATCCAGCTCAATCATATGACACTATTTCTGGTTCGGTCGTCTATCAAGTCTACGAACAACTTTATCAATATCATTATCTAAAACGGCCATATACCCTAGAACCCCTCATCGCCGAATCGCTTCCTCAGGTAGACAAAAATGGAACTCGTTACACAATTAAAATTAAACAAGGAATCAAGTATCACTCTAATCCTATTTTCAAAGGACAAACTCGAATTCTCAAAGCGGAGGATTTTGTCATTCAAATTAAAAGATTGGCCTTTAAGGGGACCAACAGTAATGGCTGGTGGCTTTTTGACGGAAAAATTAAAGGTCTGAATGACTTTAGAGAAAAGGCTGGAAATTCACTCGAAAAATTGAAATCACTGCCTGTTGAAGGTCTTAAAACCCCTGATGATCACACTTTAGTTATTGAGCTCACTCATCCCTACCCCCAACTCGTTTATGCTCTTGCGATGAGTTTTGCCTCACCTGTTCCCTGGGAAGCAGTTGAGGCCCTTAATAACAACTTAAACGATAAAATGATCGGGACTGGGCCATTTGAATTGTCCCAATGGAGTCATCAAGGAACCTTAAAACTTATTAAATTCAAAAATTTTCGAGACGAATTCTACCCCACCCAGGGAGATAGGCACTCCCATGAAGATGATTTAATGGTTGACTCTGGTAAAAAAATTCCCTTTATTGATGAAGTCAATTTTAGCATTATGAAAGAATCCCAAACAAGATGGCTAAATTTTCAATCTCAAAAAATTGATTTTTTGGTTATACCAAAAGACAACTATGCCAGTGCAATTGATCCCAATGGAAATTTAACAGAAGATTTAAAATCTAAAAATATTAAGCTTCATATCGCCCCGACACTAACTTATTGGTGGATTTCGTTTAATATGAAAGATCATATCCTCGGGAAAAATAAACTAATTAGACAGGCCATTGCCTATGCCGTTGATATAAATAAATATATCTCGGTTTTCACCAATAATATTGGACAAGTGGCCAATTCAATTTATCCCCCAGGAATTCCTGGATATGATCCAACTCACAAGTTACCTTTTGAACACAACGTAAAGACTGCCAAAATGCTTTTAGCAAAAGCTGGCCACCCAGAAGGCCGAAATTTACCTACCATCAACTACGACGTTAGAGGAACCAGTACAACGAACCGTCAGCAAGCAGAATTTATAAAATCTGAATTAGAAAAAATTGGAATGAAGATAAACATTGTCCTCAATGCATTTCCCGCCTTCCTTGAAAAAGCACGCAAGGGACAACTTCAAATGTGGCAAGATGGCTGGACAATGGATTACCCTGATGCGGAAAATTGCTTGCAACTCTTAATCAAAAAAAATCACCCTCCTGGGCCCAATGCTACTTATTATATAAATGAAAAATTTGATGCTCTTTTTGAAAAATTAAAATTCTTAAATGATGGGCCTTTAAAAAAACAAATTATGGAGCAAATGGAAGATATTGTTCAAAATGAATTACCTTGGGTAATGCAATACTATGCTAGAAACTATATCCTTCATCACGGGTATTTAAAAAACTACCGCCACTCTGATTTAATTTTTAATAATTTAAAATACTTGCGTCTTAATAAAAACTAAATACCCAACTTTAACTATCACCAATCTAGGGGTGTAAATTATTCCGGTGAAATTACGATAAGTATAATGATAGTGCTCAGGAAGACCTATCGGTTGAATAAAACCAGAGGCCATAAACCTCAAACAAGGATGTCTTCATGAGAACGTTTACCAAATTTATCATATTAAATTTATTTTTAATCATGATGACAAGCAAGGTCTTTTGCAAAGACTACATCATCTACAGTGTTACACATAATGTTCTTATGGGAGAACCAAATGAACAGAGTATTAAAAACTATTTTGTAAACATAGGAAAACAACAGGGCCTAAAAAAGGGATCAGTACTCAATGTTTACAGATCACTTACAATGAGCGACCCCTACGAAACAAAAAATAGATACAATTATAAAATAAAAATTGGAGAAATAAAAATTCTTCATGCTGAAGATGGATCTTCAATTGCCTTGGTCGATAAAATTTCAGATGAAAAGCTAGCATTTGAAGTAAGAAATTTCATGATCGGCGATAAAGTAGAAGTAAAACTAAACGATTAAAAAATAATTTCTCTTAACGATCTGTCTTGAATCTCTCCATATACTTTGCCATCATTTATTTGATTTACTTTCAAAAGCAAAAAATACTCTTTCCCCTTTTCAATTTCAATCTCCATCTGAATATCAATAACCGCCAAATCAATATGGCGACCTAGAATCCAACCTTTTACTTTAAATTCGCCCCTAATTAGTAACCCATCTAAGAAAATCTTATTAACGCATTCACCTATTAAATATATTTTCATACGTCTTATGTGCATTTTAGATAAAAATAAGATCTTCTTAAATCTCTGAGACTATTAAATTGAAATCTTTGTCGTAACAAAATGCATAATTTTTGACTTTAGTCATTGATTTCAATATATATAGATACAAATACATCGGAGATCATATGGCCCGTATTACAATTGAAGATTGCTTAGAGAAAGTCGAAAACCGTTACGAGCTTGTTCATCTTTGCGTGAAAAGAGTGAAACAAATGAGAGAAGGTTCTACTGCATTGGTAAAAAGCAAAAATAAAGATATTGTAACTGCTCTAAGAGAAATTGCTGCCGGTAAAGTAAAGCATGCTCCGGTAAGCGAATACGACTCTGACGAATTTTAGTTACCTTTGTTTTCCTGCAGGGTTTTTCCAACTGCTATTTTTATCACTTCATCAAAAGTTTTAACCGGATGAAATTTTAGACCCCTTCGATGCCTGATAGGAACTTCTTTAAGGTCTTTTTCATTCTGCTTGGGAATTATTATTTCCTTAATTCCCGCTCTTTTTGCCGCCAATACTTTTTCCTTAATCCCTCCAACAGGAAGAACTTTACCAGTTAAACTAAGCTCTCCAGTCATCGCCAAATCATGCCTAATTTTTTTATTGGTAGCAAGGCTATAGAGGGCCGCCGCCATTGTTATACCAGCACTCGGGCCGTCTTTGGGAGTCGCCCCAGCAGGTAAATGTAAGTGAACCTCGTGAGTTGCCAAATAATCTTCCGGAAAAAGAGGCTGGCCCTTTTCATCTTTTTTAAGCGACTTTGGATCAATGTCGCTATTAATCTTATCTTGCTCAAGTTGAAGAATTTTTTTCACATAACTATAGGCCAAATTCGCCGACTCATTCATGACATCGCCCAATTGACCAGTCAGTTTAAGTCCTCCCTTTCCCCGGAGAGGTAAAGTTTCAATAAAAAGAATATCCCCACCAAAGGCCGTCCAGGCCAAACCAGTGACAATTCCCGGTCGAAGTACTTTTTCCGCCATATCAGTTTGGTATCTTGCGCTGCCTAAAATTTCCTCAACCTCTTTTATATCTGGGGCAAATTTTGTACTTTTTTTACCACCCACTTTTTTAAGGGCAGCATGACGACAAAGTTTTGCTACACACTGTTCCATAATACGAACACCGGGCTCACGAGCGTAATCTCCAATAATTTTTTTAATTACTTCTTTTGACAATAAAAAATCAGATTTCATGAGACCATGTTTTTGTAACTGTTTTGGCATAACCCATTTGGTGGCAATCGACATTTTTTCTTCAAGCGTATAACCACTAAGCTCAATCACCTCCATGCGATCCAGAAGCGGCTCAGGAATATCTCCAATATTATTTGCCGTAGCAATAAATAGAACCCTAGAAAGATCGATAGGAACATCCAAATAATTATCAATAAAAGAAGAATTTTGTTCAGGATCTAGCACCTCTAATAATGCGGCTGCAGGATCGCCCTGAAATGATTTTCCAAGTTTATCGATCTCATCAAGCATAATAACCGGGTTGTTTACTTCAACCCGTTTTAAAGCCTGAATAATTCTGCCAGGCATAGCTCCAACATAAGTTCTTCTGTGTCCCTTAATCTCCGCCTCGTCTCTCATTCCACCAAGGCTGAAACGATAAAATTTTCTTCCTAGAGCTTTTGCAACACTTTTACCCAAAGACGTTTTCCCTACTCCCGGAGGGCCAGCAAGACAAAGTATTGTTCCATCATAAGTAGGCTTAAGTTTTCTTACCGCCAAAAATTCTAAAATTCTCTCTTTCGGTTTTTCCAAACCGTAATGATCTTTTTCTAAAATATGTCTGGCGGTTTTGATATCGATGGCATCTTTTGTCGATTTACTCCAAGGGATCTCAACCATCCAGTGAAGATAAGTTCTAGCGACATTATATTCAGGACTGCTATCGGGGATCACTTCAAGTCTTTCTAACTCCGTTTTGGCAGCTTTTTTGGCAAGTTCAGACATTCCAACACTCTCAATAAGTTCTTTGAGATTTTTCATGTCACGAGTTTTATCATCCTCTTCCATGCCAAGTTCAGAGCGAATAACCTTAAGTTGTTCTCTTAAAAAATATTCCCGCTGATACTTATTAACTTTATCATTTACTTCATCTGAAATTTTCTTTTGAATATCAGCGACATCTTTTTCGCGTTTCAAATAAACCAAAAGTTTGGCAAATCTTTTCTTAACAACAAGTGTTTCAAGAAAATCTTGCGCTTCAGGAATATCAAGTGAAATTGCAAAGGCCACAAGATCCGCAAGCGCTCCAGGGGAGGGAGAATTAAGCATAGCAAGCTTCATTTCTTCATTAAAATAAGGATTAATTTCACTCAATTTTTTAACTTGATTAATAACTGATCTGGTATAGGCATCAAGCTCTTCATCGGCTTCTAATATGTCTTCAAAAACTTCATACTTACATATAAGTAGCGGGGCCTCTTGAATAATTTCTGAGGCTCTATATCGTTTCACTCCATGGACTAAAATATTTACTGATCCATCTGGAAGTTTTAGCTTTTTAACCACTTTACAAAGAACTCCAACCTTATAGATGTCTGATGGTCGAATCTCCATAGATTCTAAATCTTCATCTTGTTTTTTAAAATTTTCTTCTTTAAATTTAACCAAATTAAGTGCGACGTAACCTGTTTTTAAAAGTTGATCATCTAACTCTTGAGTAAACTTATCCTCGGTTAAAATAATAGGCGCAATCATTCCCGGAAAAATAGGACTATTCATAATAGGAATTATAACGACAACTGAAGGAAGGTTTTTAAGTTCATCTTTATTTGCTTGCTTCAACTGTACCTGATAATCATTATCCATATTAATCCTTGAAAAAAGACAACATTCATATCGCAAAAAAATTAATGAGATGATCTCAAATCAATTACTAATCTGCCAGGAGAACTTAAGCTAAAAACATCCATTGTCACTTGAGGCCTTAAGTGAAGTTCAACAGAAAGAGAATCTTTGGAAACAGATAAAAAATTAACTCCTTCAACAAAGTGACTTGAACCAAAAGAAGCAATACTCTGCGCAAGATCTGTATTAAATAAGTCTAAAGAAATTTTTTTCTGCTGGGTCGAAAAATGCCCATAAATTCTTGGAGATTCTGCTTCGGCAAAATCAAAAACAATTCGCTCCATTCCTTGCTTCGGAGAATAAGAATGCCGAATGGCCTTCAAATTCCCAGGTTTTTTAGGCCCAGCTTTATGAAAAATACCTTTATCCATATAAACTGAAGTCTTTTTATCGCCTATCTTCCTAATACTTTCTCCCAGTAAATCTTGTCCAAAAGAATTAAAATTAAAAAAAATCAAAATTAAAAAAAAAATGAACAGTGATAAATTGACGAATCTCATCCAATACCATCCTTGGAGTTTTAATCATTGAAAAATTATCGCATTTTTTTAAATAGCTATCTATGATTTTCTATTAATATTTGCAATTGGTATTACACTCATCACATTTGAGTATATTCGAAATAAAAAATAAGATAACAATATTCCGATGGCAAAAGATACTGGCCCATTTCCGCCAGGGCCATCCTGACCACTATCAATAGAGCCACAAGCTATCGGGTTTGTTGTTGAAGATTTTATAACACCGGATTCACCACTGGAAGAATAATATCCCGAATTAGTATAAGATCGGGAAGCATCTGGACAAGACGAATTGTCTGAAATATTAGTTGGTGAAGGCATTGAATACCTAGAAAAGGTACCATCTCCGTTGCTTTTTACAATATTCACCACCAACAAATAAAACAGTAACCCATCAGAGAATTTGCTTGAAATAGGAAAAAAATCTTCTTCTGTCCAATATGTTGTTGGATTATTCACAAATAATAAATAATCACTTAATTTTGTAGGTCTAACTTTTAAGGTGAAATTATTATTTGCCATAGTTTGACTTAAATTAACTCGGCCAACAACATCTAACCTGGGAGCAAGATCTAAATCATAGGGGACACCAGTCAAATCCAATTCTCTGACTTCAGGAAAAGTAGTCGTAATATTCACGCCGTCTTTAATTTTTAATTGAGTAACAATCTGTGAATACAAACTTTGTGAAATCACCCTTACTTCTAAATAAAGATCCGTCCTACCTACAACATAAGCAGACAAATCTAAATTAAATTCATCTTCAGTATTAACTGATGCCTCTGACTTCGTAAAATAACCAGTCTGGGCGTAACTTACTTTTTGATTCAAATCCAACGCATTTATAGTATAAGGGGAGACATCTTTAGAAATAGAATAATCAACAGGTACATCCAAATTACAGCGAATGGTCACTAACCCAACATCCACATTTTTTCTAGATGAGCTGAGATAAATTTTCTGTGGCTCACCTTTTTCAGAATTGTTACAAGTCTGAAAAAAACTACCTCTAAAACTTTGTGAGGAATTACAAAAATTTGATTTAATATTTCTATAAAAATCAGGAAGGGTTGTTGTCGTTAGCTTAGTTGGCCCTACATAAATATAATAAATCTCATCGAGGGGCAGATTTGGCAGCTTAAAACTTCCATCACTCTTGCTTAGGACTGCGGTTTTTATCAATCCAGAAGTCGAAGAAATTGCCTGAACATGGGCACCAAAAATTGGAACTCTTGCATTCCCCCCAATTATTTGTCCAGAGATACTTCCCGCAGCCGTGTCTAATCCATAAAGATTTTTTACTCCACTTTTATCATCATCAGACAATGTGTATTGCCCTTGAGTCAACGAATAAAACATCGTCGATCTAAAGACTTGTCCATGTGCCATTCCCAACATATGCCCCATTTCATGGGATAAAATATTTCCTAAGTATTTCGACTTATTTGAACTTGTCATAAAATCAAAAGCAGAATTTATTATAATGTCTGCTTCTAAAATATAGCTGTCATTTTCTTTATAAGAAATTTGTGTAATGGCGACAACTCCTGAACCAAAAAGAGAAGAGTTGCCAGAAAAATAGATGTTATTAACTTCAGAAGATGGATTTGAGCTGGCCAAACTTACGGTTATATTAAAATTTGAATTATTACTCCATTCTGCTGCAGAGTTTGAAGCAATTGTATTTAAAGTCGAAGCAGTACATGTATTTAACATTGCATCACAGCCATTCGAATTAAAGAAAAAGTTTAAATTCCCAGAAGAATTTTTCCACCTTACATTTTTACCTAAGTTATTTATTGTGTGAATAAAGCCAAAACTGCTCGTTGATATAAGAAATGACAATATTAATGTGATCAAAAAATTTTTTATCATCTTTTTTTTCTATCATGTCTTCGATACAGCGACGCTATAACACCCAAGGTTGCAAGGGTAACAGCATGCCAGAGAATTACAGATTTATTATTTTCAAATTCCTCGTGTTTTTCATCGGCCGCAGGAGAACGAACAACCGGCCCTTCTTCTTCATTTTCAAAAGCAATATCTTTTTCAGTTGAAATATTTTGTTCTGGTACATCATAAGTTAGTTCAGTACCAAAATTTTTCTTTAACAAACGATTCAATTTTAAATAATTTAGTTTTCCTAACTCTGGATGATTGGGAAAAACACTCGAAACAATAAATCTTTCTCCATCTTTATTATTTTTAACATCATATTTTCCAAGAGAAAGATTGGAAGTAAAATACCCATATTCACCTTTTCGAAGAAGAATAACGTATTCTTTTCCTACTTCAAATTTTGGTGAACCATAAACATGATAAACAACACCATTCCATTTACCACCTGGATAATAAATCTTGAAGTCTGAAGGATTAACAATTTCATTGCTTGAAAGACCAGAACTTTTAACGCCAGTAAAGGAGGCTTGAGTGACCACATCTCCAACTGGCAATCTTTTATAAATTTCTCCAGAAAATTTTCCTTCAATGACGGCGTCCGATTCGGCGATTTGTCTTTCAATTGGAATTGGCAGATAGGTTGTAGAAAAACCTCTAAAAACTACAAAATTAAAATTTAAAACTAAAAATATTTTTTTAAAAATCATACTCCCCCCGAATCGTAGTTTTTTTATCGGGTATAGAGCACTGATACTTGAGTCTTTTAATCGCATTAAATATTCTAAGAGCTATCCTAAGAAAAACGTCAAAAGATTAGACGATGAAGCGACTAAAC
This sequence comes from Bdellovibrionales bacterium, assembly GCA_023250815.1. Classification (GTDB taxonomy): domain Bacteria; phylum Bdellovibrionota; class Bacteriovoracia; order Bacteriovoracales; family Bacteriovoracaceae; genus JAHEZZ01. Next base: position 452 of record JAHEZZ010000036.1, on the reverse strand, counting down.
TTTGATTAAAATATATAAAAAGGCCCGATAAATTCGGGCCTTTTTTATAAGAAATTTTTTAAAAATTTTATCTTTTAGAAAATTGAAATCTTTTTCTGGCCCCTGAACGGCCTGCTTTCTTCCGTTCAACTTTTCTTGAATCTCTTGTTAAAAACCCAGCCTTCTTAAGTTCCCCACGTGAAGTTGGATCTAATTTAAGAACTGCTCTAGAAATACCAAGCCTAATTGCACCCGCTTGCCCTGAAATTCCACCGCCATTAACATTGACAATAATATCGTATCTATCACCAATTTTTAATAAATTGAGTGGCTGATTTACAACATAGCGATTAGTGGCAAGTCCAAAATAATCAGTCAAACTTCTTTTGTTAACAGTAATTTTTCCCGAACCCTGAATAACATAAACACGCGCCACAGAACTCTTTCTTCTGCCTACTGTTGATACGTCGTAT
>JAHEZZ010000163.1 GCA_023250815.1 Bdellovibrionales bacterium | reverse complement strand
TTTTATCGGCCTTAAAGATTGAAGATAAAAGATAACATCATTTCGATCTTGCTCTGTTAGCTTGGCAGTTCCATAGCGGATAATTCTGTACATTTCCCCTAGCACTTCACCGCCATCAGGCCTTACGCCATCGATTAAAAAAGTAGTCCAATCTTTTGTTGTCCAATTTCCCAGCCCCGTTTCTTTATCTGGAGTAATATTTCCAGCAACTCTATTTTCTTCAATAAAAGGTGAACCGGACATCCATTCTTTTGCTTTTAATCCGCCAATCCCATTTCTTGGAGTATGGCATTCGGTACAATGCAAGGCCGCCTCTACCAAATATGCTCCATTATTCCACGAAGCGCTTTTATTTTTATCTGGCCGATAAACCCCTTTGTATTTTGTCACCCGTTTTTGATCGGCACTTAAACCATATGATCTAAAATTCATGGCCCGCCAAAAAAGTAAAATCTTTCTTTGATTCATGGGAAATTTAATTTCATTGGGCCTTCTTTTTTGATGTATCGCCGGATAAAGATCAATATATTTTTTAATGGCAATAATATCGGAATCAGTTAGCTTGGTATAACTGGTAAAACTAAAACTTGGATAATAATATTTACCAGTGGGAGATACTCCATCTCGAAGTGCTCGAAGAAAGTCCTTATCACTCCAATTGCCAATTCCAAATTCTTTGTCAGGAGTGATATTCGGGGCGTAAAAAGTTCCCTGAGCAGTGACAATCGGATGGCCCCCCGCCAAGGGACGAGATCGATGTTCCGAATGGCAATTCATACATCCAGAGGCATTAAATAGATATTTACCCCGAACAACCTGAAGATCAGATATTGTATCGGTGGCATGAGAAAAATATAACGGCAAAACAAACGCCAAAAACAATACTATACTCTTCATCAATTCATCCCCTTCAAATTACTAAATTTTCCCCTATCACCAGAATAAGAGTGATCATTTTATTATTCAAAACAAGACAAAAATTGCCATAAAAGAGACCAGAAGAAATTCCCGTGAAGATACTGGACTGTTTCATTTTAAGGAAGAACATGCTATCTCAGCTGCTATGGAAAATAGAGCTTGTTGTACCTGTCAAAAACCCAAGGCCAATTTTAAATGTGGCATCTGTCAAATACCTGTTTGCAAAAATTGTGTTTTATATTTAGAAGATGATGCCTTCTCTTTTTTAGCAGAAATTCCTCCAGATCTCGCCCACAAAACCTATTGCCCCTCCTGCTTTGATCAAAAAGTATCCCCTGAAATGCATTGCTATAACGAGATTATGGAGCGAGCAAAATTGGTGACTGTTTTTTTTATTGATCAAGGAAAGGCGACACGTTTAATGAATCGAAATGAAAAAACTATTCAAGTCAAAGATTGCAACGATAAACGTGACACACTTATGCGACTGGCCTTTTTCGCTGCCAAAGCAAATTTCAACGCTCTCATCGACGCTGATATCACAGCAGTAAAAAAGAGAATTAATTCCTATCAAACTTCAGTATGGCATGGATCTGCCACTCCTCTCAATTTAAACGAGGCCCAGCTCAGATATAAATAATCTTTTGCCTTTCATTATAAACTCAAGTTAAAATTTATAAAATTATGCCCTTATGAGAATATATGAAAATCTTTCTAGTTACTTTGTTTTTTCTTTTTTCCCAGTATTTATTGGCAGTGGAGGCCCCCCTCCCCCGTGAATATAAAATTAACGACAGCAAATATTCTTACCAATTCCCCAGCACTTTCCAATTTATAACCACCATGCCTCGCAATTATTGGAGTTTTTTAAAAAATTCTTTTTCATTTACCGATGACAACTTAAAAGGATGGGCGGCAATTATTTTATCTTCGGCAATTCTTATTCATTATGATCAAGAGGTCACTGATAGTACTCAAAGACTGGGAAGACATCTGGGACTCGGCAACAATGAAAATACAGTTGGCACCATGAAAGTAGGAGGTGTCACTTTTCTTCGCCGGCCTTCAGACCTTGGCTCGGCAATGTATTTTTTAGGGGATGGTTGGGTAACAATTGGTTTTAGTGCTGGATTTTTAACTGCGGGGCTTATAACCAAAGATGAAAGAACCCTAACCGTTGCTCAGCAACTGATGCAGGGTTTGTTGCTTACCGGATTCACAACTCAAATGCTCAAACGATCAACGGGAAGAGAAAGCCCCATAAAATCCAGTCGCCCTGGCGGAGCTTGGAGATTTTTCCCCTCCACTTCTACCTTTCAAGGCAATATTTCAAAATATGATGCTTTTCCCTCAGGGCATTTGGCGACTACCATGTCGACCTTTATAATTCTCTCCGAAAATTATCAGGAGTATCATTGGATTAAACCGGTTGGTTATGTGGCCATGACTCTGCTTAGTTTTCAGATGGTCAACAATTCAGTTCACTGGGCAGGAGATTACCCACTGGCCCTGGGAATCGGCTATATGTTAGGAAAATCAATTGTCGACAACGGCAGAAAAAAACTAGAAGAAGGCGAAAATAAAACTCAAGTAGTTATTTTGCCAGTGATGTCCCCGGATGGAAGAATGGGAGTCAACGCCAATGTTTATTTTTGAGACCAGGCATATGAGTATTTGATAGTCAATCATCAGATACTCGTGAGCATTTGATAGTTGACTATCAAATGCTCACGAGGTATTATTATCTCATATGGATTTAAATCGTTATCTCTCTCCCCTTATTGAAGAGTTTCTGGAAAATCGAATGGTTTTTCTCGGTGGCCCTCGGCAAGTGGGTAAAACCACTTTATGCCTAAAGTTTTTGACAGACAAAAGGCCCGATGGCGATGCCTATCTTAACTGGGATGATTTGAGTTCTCGCACTAAAATTAAAACCGGACAGTTACCGGCGAATCAAAAAGTCATTTGCTTTGATGAGATTCACAAATTCAAAAATTGGCGTTCTTTAATCAAGGGCCTATATGATACAAAAAAACATAAACACCAATTTCTAGTAACAGGCTCAGCAAGGTTAGATCATTATAGAAAAGGCGGTGATTCCCTACTTGGAAGGTATCGCTACTTAAGGCTACACCCTATTACTTTAGGCGAATTGAAATCGCCTAATTTAAAAACCACTGAAACCTTGCTTAAATTTGGCGGCTTTCCTGGGCCTTTTTTAAATGGCACTGATCGAAATTTGAAACTCTGGCAAAATGAGAGGACATACCGAATCATAAATGACGATATTCGCGATCTAGAAAGAGTTAAAGAAATAAACTCCATCGAATTATTGACCGATGCACTGCCGATGCGAATTGGTTCCCCCTTGTCCGTTAAAAACTTATCTGGAGATCTTGAGGCCCATCATGCCACGGTTAAAAATTGGCTGCAGATTTTGGATAATGTCTATTTTTCATTTCGCATTTCACCCTACGGATCGCCAAAAATTCGGGCAGTAAAAAAAGAACAAAAACTTTATTTGTGGGATTGGAGCACTATCGAAGAAAAAGGCATCCGATTTGAAAATATGGTGGCCAGTCACCTTCTCAAGTACTGTCATTTTTTGGAGGACAGTGAAGGTGAAAAAATGGAGCTTCGATTTTTGCGTGACACTGACAAGAGAGAAATAGACTTTGTAGTATTAAAAAACAAAAGGCCCCTTTTTGCAGTCGAATGTAAAAGCGGAGAAAAAAATCTCTCACCACATATTCCCTACTTTCAAATGAGAACTCCCATCCCCCATTTCTATCAAGTGCACTTAGGACAAAAACACACAGAGATTAATAGCAAATATACCATTCTCCCTTTTTTTAAATTTTGCCAAGAATTGAATTTGCCTTAAACGATAAGCGAAAAAGTAAAACGCTATTATTTTATTTTCCTAACGACGAGATATGAAGACATTCTTTAGCGAGGGTGATACAAAAATCACGAGATGTTTAAATTTATTTTTTTTTACACTTTTTTATTTTTCTTTTTTGCTACCATCCCTTCCCTGCGCCCTTTTCTTTTTTATAATTTTGCCGTGCAAATTATTTTATTTGTTTTCTTGGCCAGTATTCCCGCTTACCTGACAAAGAGAATGAGTTATGTGGACTTGGCCTGGCCTTTTGGCCTGGTGGCGATCGGGGTTTTAAGTCTTTTTTTTGCCGCAGGGGAATTTTGGAATTTAAAAATTGTCGGTTTCATTTATTTAGCGATGGGACTGCGCATGGGTTTGGGTGCCAGTACGATGTTTTTTCTGGGCCATTTTAAAAAAGAATTCCCCCGCTATCTTTACCACCGCATGATGTGGAAAAAAGAAAATAAGAAAAATGAAAGTCTCTTGATGCAAAAAGAAATTTTTCTGCAAGCGCTCGCCAATATGCTTATTTTACCTCTGCCCGCCTGGATTATTTTTCATAGTCAATCAAAAAGGCCTTCGCTTTTTAGCATTATGGGATTTGGACTTTGGATCCTCTCCTTCTCTTTTGAATCACTCGCCGATTATCAAAAACAAAAATGGATTAAAAATAAAGCTGGACAAAAAAAAAGTTTTTGCGATGTCGGCCTTTGGAAATACTGCCGCCATCCCAATTATTTTGGCGAATGGATGTGTTGGAACTCGCTGATTGTTATTTCTCTTCCTTGGGCCTTAAATCTTTTTAGCAAAACGAACATTCTTCTCCCCTTTCTTCTCACCATTGGCCTTCTCCTTATTTCCAAAATTATGTATGAATGCCTGGTGAATTACACCGGTGCTCGCCCCGCAGAATATTTTTCCCTGCAAAAACGCCCAGGCTACCAGGCCTATATCGACAGCACCAACCAATTCTTTCCTTGGGCCCCCCGGCGAGTAGTTACAGTTTGACCTGACTTTACGTTCAAGCTAAAATTTAGGATCATTATTTTTTGTCACCAGTGGACAGAATGCAAAAAGGATTTGAGTAATGAATTATTCATCGCAGTTTGAAAGTATTAAAACATCTCATATCGCAAAATCTTCCAAGACTTTAGAAAACTTTGAATTAATGAATAAGCTTTGCCTGGAATTAAAAAATAATTTAAAACTCTCCACCGCCCAAGGGCAAGAAAAGTATATCAATCGCCACCTAGAAAGGGGAAAACTTTTGGCCCGTGACAGAGTTGAACTTTTGCTCGATGAAGCTGCACCTTTTTTGGAACTAATGCCTCTTGCTGGTTGGGAACAAGAAGATATGACTCTTGGAGGCTCAATTGTCGCAGGGCTTGGAATTGTCAATGGTGTAATCTGTTTGATCAATGCCAATGTACCTACAGAAAAAGGCGGCGCCCTTAATGAAATGAGTCTGCAAAAGGCCATGCGCCTGGATCAAATGGCGATGGAAAATAAATTGCCGATGATTTATCTGACAGAATCAGCAGGGGCCGATCTTCCTCAGCAGGCAAAAATTTTTAATTATGGGGGAGCGGCCTTTCGCGAAATCACTCGCAGATCGAGCGAAGGCATTCCCAGTATCTCGGTGGTTTTTGGATCGAGTACGGCAGGAGGCGCTTATATTCCAGGCATGAGTGATTACGTTATCATGGTTAAGGGCCAGGCAAAAACTTATTTGGCCGGGCCTCCTTTGGTGAAGATGGCGATTAATGAAGATGCCAATGATGAATCACTCGGCGGCG
>JAHEZZ010000162.1 GCA_023250815.1 Bdellovibrionales bacterium | reverse complement strand
CCAGAATGAAAAGGGGCGGAAACATTGAGTTCAATTGAGCGAAATTTTTGTCGGCAATTTTTTTCTAAATAAGTGATCGCCTTTTCACAGGCCTCTTTGTGTCCAGAAATGACAATTTGCGAGGGCTCATTAAAATTGGCCGGCATCACTTGAAATTTTGAATCAGAAGATTGAAGGCAAGCCTCACGAATCATTTCTTCAGGGGCCCGCATGATGGCATACATTTTTCCGATGCCTGGTGCGCTCGCCTCTTGCATGAATTTTCCTCTCATGTGGACTGCGGTCAAAGCATTTTCAAATTTTAAGCAGCCGGCAGCAAGCAAAGCAGAATATTCTCCAACTGAATGGCCCAAAACACAGGCCAATCCAAAATCATTTGCATCCAGGACCTTTTTTAATTTTAAAAATAATCCGTATGAGTGAGAAAGTATTGCTGGTTGAGCATTGGCGGTTAATTTAAGTTCTTCTTCTGGCCCATCGAGCATCAATTTATTTAAGGAGTATTCAAGAATTGTGTCGATATTATTTAAAAATGTCGGATTTTCATTGAGTAAAAATTTTCCCATTCCGGCATATTGTGATCCTTGGCCGGGAAAAAATAAAGCGACAGTTTGTTTCACCATAATGTTGTCCTATCAATAAATAAATAAAACGGCGCCAGAGGTGAGTCCTGCACCAAAGGCATCAAAGAGAACGGTGTCGCCTCTTTTAATTTTGCCCTCTAAAATGGCCTCATGAAAGGCCATGGGCACAGTCGCCGCTGAGGTATTTCCATATTTTTGTATGTTCACTATTACTTTTTCTGGAGGAATGCCTAGAATTTGGCCAGTTGTTTCAATAATTCTGATATTGGCCTGATGAGGAACTAGCCAGTCCACGTCTTTTAAATTTAGTCCTGCATCTGTTATTACTTTTTTGGCATTCTGGGCGAGAGTTCTGGTTGCTACTTTAAACATTTCTCCGCCTTTCATACGCATAAAGTGTTGACCAGATTCGATATGTTCTGCTTTGATAGGAAAAACGGCACCGCCAATTGGTTGGTCAAAAAATTCTTTTCCAGATCCATCCCCTCCTAAGGTGGTGCTTAAAATACGACTTTGCTCATCGGGTTCTGCTCGTCCAATGATCGCCACTCCACAACCGTCGCCAAATAAAATGCAAATTGAGCGATCACTCCAGTCCACTTCACGACTGAGCATTTCAGAGCCTACAACTAAAACTTTTTTCATGACCCCAGTTTGTATTAAAGAGTTTGCCAAGGTCATTCCGTAGACAAAACCGGAACAGGCCACTGCAATATCCAGGCAAGCGCATTTGTTGGTGATGCCAAGTTTAGTTTGTAAAACAGTTGAGCTATTAGGCAATTTATAATCAGGAGTAACACTGGCAAAAATAATCATATCTAAATCATTGGCCGCCAAGTTGGCCTCTTTTAGGGCAGCTTCTGTGGCATATTTCGCCATATCAGTAGGAAATTCCCCGCCTTCGGTACTGCAGATTCTTCTTTCGGAAATTCCGGTTCTTTCTTTGATCCATGCATCGTTGGTTTCCACTATCTTGGATAAATCATTATTGGTGACAATTTTTTTAGGTACATACATTCCGGTGGATAAGATTTTACTTTGATAGGGGAGGGCACTAAATATATTTTTGGATGATTCCATTTTTTATTTTCTCCAAATCTTGATAGGTGCCAAAAAAATAAAAGGCCTTTCGTAAAAGGCCTTTTATTATATGATTATTTTTTCAAAATATTACTCAGCAGATTCTTCAGCAGTTTCTTCCGCTGCTACTTTTACTTTTAAAAATTGTTTGCCTTTATATTGACCACAAGTATCACAGATGCGGTGAGGTAGTGTGGTTGCTCCACAGTTTGAACAGGTAAATGTGTGTTTGCGGTAAAGCTTATGATGTTGCCCGGCCCTTCTTAGGCCTTTACGTCTTACACTGGTTCTTTTTTTGGGCACTGCCATAATGACTCCACGACATTGTATAAATTAAGTGTGAGATATTTACGCTATCTCAATGGACTTCGGCAAGGGCCAGATTATACCAATTGCAAAATTAATATCTGCAATGGGTATAATTTCTGCTTAAAAAGACAAAAATATTTGGCCAATAGGGCCTGGAGTACGAGAAAATTTAATAGTGAAAGCAGAGTGTGAAAATACGGAGATTTCAAAATTGGCGATTATTATTATTTGCGGATTCTCAGGAGCGGGAAAAAGCACTTTTTTGCAGAAACTTATTTTGGGAAAAAGGCCTTTTAAGATTGTCGATTTGGATCAATTTATTTTTCAAGAATTATCGACCGATTGGAAAAATCTAGCAGAGTATATTGAAAAAGAAGGGGAATTAAAATTTCGCAACCTAGAATTTTTGGCCTTGCAAAAATTGTTGAAAAGTAATGATCCAAAAGAATCTTTAGCGATTGCGCTTGGCGGCGGCGCGCTAACTGATCAAACCTGGAAAATTTTAAAAAAGCACAGAGAGGTAAAGTTACTTTGGTTAAATACGCCTTTTGCTATTTGTTGGGATAGAATTAAAAATGACCTTAAAAGGCCTCTCACTCGATTGGGTGAGAAAAAAATGAGGGAGTTGTATCAACAGCGTTTGCCATTTTTTAAAAAGGCCCAAATACAGCTGGATATCAAAATGCAAAATTTGCTTAAATCCAGCGACGATCTGTTACACTATTTATAAGAGCAAAATGTCTGAGGAGTGATCATGAGCTTGGCCATCACTGAAAAAAATATCCCCCAAGTCTGTTTGTTGATAAATAATAATGCAGAAGCAAAAGATTTGGCCTTGGCATTTAAACAAATGGGTGTTCATCCGTTTGTGATTAGTTCTCTAGATGAGTGGTGGGCGGAAAACTCTAAAAAAAATATTCCCTTAACGGTTGCAGATGTTTTACTCACCAGTGCTGGTAACCGTTTTATTGCGGATCATCCTGCTTGCCAAGAAGGGAAATCTTTTCTTAGTTTTTATTATGGCCCAGAGAGTGCGCCGCTTTTGCAATCCATAACAAAAATATTTCATCTAGGATTAATTCAGAAATCTCCATTTTATGATTATCAATTAAGGCCAATTCTTTTACGTGCAAATCAATTTTACGTGTTAACTAAAAAAATGGACGAGAAAGAATTTGAAATACAAAACTTAGAAAATAAAATTATCAAAAAGGTTGAAGAACACCATCAAATTATTAACACCTCAGTCTTTTCTTTAAAAGTAAAAGAGTGGATTGATATGATTATTAATTTTAATAATAAATTTGATTTTGTAAATGCACTTGCAAAATGGGCAGAAGAAAATAGTGAGGTTTTACAATTTGGCATTTTAGAAATATCAGACAATGGACAAAAGCTAATATCTAGACAATTTTCTAGCGCCAAGTATTTGGCCATTCCTTCTTTGTGGCCGGGAAACAGTTGCAGTCTTGGAATGGATTTTATGGCGCAAAGTCTTGCTACTCAAGTTGCTGTTGAAATGTTCGGCGTGGAAGTAATACCGCTTTATGTTGGAAACGGAGTAGGCACGCCTAAAATCGGATTATTTTTAAAAGTAGAGGCCAAGGTTGCGGCCAATATTTCTTGGAAATGGTTTGAAGATATTTTAGGGCTTATTTACTCTAGAGAAAATTATAGGAAATTAAATTTAGAAAAAGGGATAAATATTGATAGCGAAGTGAGTATTAAAACAAAAGTAATTTCATCTTTTGAATTTTATAGTACTTTAAATAAATTATTTATGAGTTTAGAAGAGGAACAAACTCGCTGGGCCCATTATTTAATAGATCTAAACTCATTGAACAAAATGATTAAAGAGCAAAAAGGCCCTTTTTCCTATCGAAATTTTTTTAGCGATTTGACAGAGCGAATTGATGCTATTTGTTCTTGTGATGTTTATATTACAACAATTGATACACATTATATCTGTTTGCTCCTGAGTAAAAAGGTGGGGAATTTTTCTGTTGAGTTTGAGTTGCTGAAGGATCTTAGCTTAAAATTTCCCTATTACAAATATTTTGAAAATCCTGATTCTTTGTTGGCAAGAACGATTACAATACCTTTCAATGCCCTTTCACTTTCACTCTTTGCGCTACAACTTAAAACGGCCAACCAGGTGATGACAGAACAATCGCCATCAACAGTAGTTGTAAAATCGTCGATGAGAGAAATTAATCAATGAGCACAACTGCTTTAGAGTTTCGAAAAAGCGTTGAAAAAACTGGAGCGTATGTTCTCGATGGCCTCAAGGGTTTAGGCAGTATTACTCTTTTTGGAACTCGGTTTCTCTACTGGTTAGTAAGGCCGCCCTTTCGAATTCGTCTTATTTTTGAACAGCTTTATTTTATTGGAAATAAAAGTATTTTTATTATTTTTTTGTCTGGGGCCTTTACTGGAATGGTCATGGCCTATCAAACATATTTTGGCTTTAAAATTATCTCTGTCGACTCATTAGTTGGCCCAGTTGTCGCTTTGGCCTTGGCAAAAGAATTGGCGCCAGTATTAACGGGATTGATTGTCGCTGGAAGGGCAGGGGCGGCGATGGCGGCACAAATTGGCAGCATGAAAGTTACTGAACAAATCGACGCCCTTGAAGTGATGGGAATAAACGGTATTCAGTATCTAGCAGTTCCTAGAATTATCGCTGGAACTCTCGCTCTGCCAATGCTTTCCTCAATTTTTCTATTAATAGGAAATATTGGCTCTTATATCGTCGGCACCAAGGCCTTGATGATTGATGAAAATTTATATTTATCCAAAATCAGCGAATATATGTTGGTGGAAGATATTCTTCAGGGATTAATTAAATCATTTTTTTTTGGAATTCTCATTTCTTTGATTGGTACCTATTTTGGTTTTCAGGTGGAAAAAGGGGCGGAAGGTGTTGGTCGCGGTACTAATTTGGCGGTGGTCTGGGGAATGATTTGTGTTTTAATTTTTGATTACATTTTAACTAGTTTTTTAGTTCATATTTTATAGGAAAAGCATGGAAGATGGCAGTGAAGGCATTATCGATTGCCAACATATTATAAAAACTTTTAATGAACACAAAGTTATAAATGATCTTACATTTAAGATCCCTAAAAATAAAATTACTACAATTTTAGGTTTTTCAGGAGCAGGAAAATCAACTTTATTAAAAATTTTTTTGGGACTTTCAAGACCAACTTCAGGATCCATTAGAGTTCTTGGGCAAGATATGACTTTGATGACGGAACTTGAGCTTCGTGAGTTTCGTCGACACTTTGGAATGGTTTTTCAATATGCCGCTTTATTTGATTCGTTGTCGGCGACAGAAAACGTCGCTTTTCCACTCAGAGAATTTACAAGACTTTCTAATGAGGAAATTATTCAAAAATCAGAAGATCTTTTAAAGTCAGTTGGTATCGCTGAAATTTCATTTAACAAATTGCCATCTGAACTTTCCGGAGGAATGAGAAAAAGAGTGGGTCTTGCTAGGGCCTTGGCCTTAGGCCCTGAAATTATGCTTTATGACGAGCCAACGACCGGCCTTGATCCAATCACGACAAATATGGTCAACGAATTAATTAATAGTACAGCAAATTCACATAGAGCAAGAGGAATGACCTCGGTTATTATTTCTCACGAT
>JAHEZZ010000035.1 GCA_023250815.1 Bdellovibrionales bacterium | reverse complement strand
CAAAACCTGGAACACCTTCAATACATTTATTAGCAGACGATACAATATAATCGATATTATGCTCTCGCAGAGACATCGGATAAGCACCAAAACTACTCATGGCATCTACAAAATATTTTTTGCTATATTTTTTAGCGAGCTCACCTACTTCTTTAATGGGATTAAACATCCCTGTCGAAGTTTCACAATGAACCATACAAATATGTGTTAGATCTTGGTTAGACTTTAATGATTCTTCTATCTTTTTAAGATCAATTCTTTCTTCTTCTTTAAATTTCACTTGCACAGTTTCAATTTTTAAAACCTTAGCGATGTCACACATGCGCTTACTATAGGCCCCATTTACCACCACTAAAATTTTTCCATTATGTGGAACCGTAGACGAAAGAACCGCTTCAACGCTATAAGTTCCAGCACCTTGTAAAATAATTGTGGTATAATCACTTTCATCAACTTCGCCTGCTCGAAGTAATCTTGCCCGAATATCTTTAACAATATTAATAAATTCAAAATCCCTAGATCCCAAGTCCCTAAGCATCGCTTGCTTCACCGTCCGAGAGGTAGTCAGTGGCCCAGGTGTAAAAAGTATCTTATCTTTAGATGAAGGAAGAATTGAAACTGGTGATTTATTCATGATGACTCCTAAAAATATACAGTAATGCTAGTGAGCATTATAAATGTAAAATAATTTGAGGGCCATGAATATGTCACACCTTTATAAAAGATCATATAACGGGCCACTGAAGGCAATTATTTTTGATTGGGCCGGAACTACGATGGATTACGGATGTCTCTCACCCGCTTCACCTTTTATTGAAACGTTTAAATTATTTAATCTAGATATTTCCATGAGCGAAGCGCGCGGGCCGATGGGAATGTTTAAACGCGACCACATAAAAACAATTCTCAACATGCCAAGAATAAAAAAACAGTGGAATGAATTCTATAAAAGAGATCTTACAGAGAAAGATATTGATAATATATTTGAAACTTATCTTCCTTTACAGTTTGAAGTTCTGGCAAATTTCAAAAAACTTATTCCTGGAGCAAAAGAAACTGTCGATCATGCTCGAAAAATGGGCCTAAAAATTGGCAGTACTACTGGTTACTCTAGAGAGATGATTAAAATTCTATTACCTCTTGCCACGGAACAAGGATACTGCCCAGATAATGTTATTTGTATGGATGAAGTTCCTGCCGGACGTCCCTCACCTTGGATGGCGGTCATGAGTGCGATGAAACTTGGAGTTTATCCTTTTTCCTCAATTGTTAAAGTTGGTGACACTGTCGTTGATATAGAAGAAGGCCTCAACGCAGGAATGTGGACTGTTGCTCTTGCCAAATGCGGAAATGAAATGGGGCTCAGTGAATCTGAAGTAAATGCTTTATCACCAATTGAATACGATATCAGATTAAACCGTGCCTATAATACTCTAAGTAAGGCCGGTGCACATTTTGTTATTGATTCCATTTCAGATCTTCCAACCATTATTGATGAAATTAATCGCAGACTTCAAAAAGGCGAATGCCCTTAATTAGTTTTTAAATTTTTGAGCTAGCATATTTTTAATTATCTGGGCCACTTGGTGGTCTTTTTGAACGGCCAGAATTTCCGCCGTTTCTTTTTTTGCCAATTCTTTATCTTTAACAGCATCTAGATATATTTGATACATCCATGTGGGGTAAAGATAACGGGCATCTGAAGTAGAATAATAAATATTTTGCTGCTCTTCTGTCGCATTAAAAGGCAAAATTCTCTCTTGGGGCGCAAATGATTGCAACTCGCTTAAAGCAATAGAAGATGCTTCGTCAGTGAGAGAGGAAATACCTGCTAAGGTTCCAATCAGAGCGTATCGTTCATGGGGAAAATTTTCTGCATCTAGGTCACTCAATCCCTGATGGACAATTTCTTGAACCTCATTTGGGTTGCTTAAAAAATCATTTTTATATTCATTTTGTAATTTGCTCAAGATCGAGGAAATGTCTGGACTATAATTATAAAGACTAGAAAGCACCAACATACGTGCTAATCTTTTACCTCGAAGAGTCTGCGCAAGCGACTGCCAAATTTTACTCTGCTTATCGCCTAAAGTAAGTTGATCAATGCTTGATTCTAGAACTTTTATATCAGAAATCTCTTTGAGATTAACAGTCGGCAGTGGAACTTCGCCAATAGCAGCAGCAATGGGAGTAGATGATGCTGGCAAAGGAACTTCAGTCAAAATTTTTTCTTTTGGCCTATTTATATAAACGGTGAAAAAAATTGCGGCCGCTATAACTGCGACCGCAATAGAAATCTTTTTATTCATAGATTATTTTGTTGGAATACTAGCGGTCCCGAATGTTTCCAGCAAAGGATAATAATTTGCCGATTGAAGAATAGCGTACATACTCGCTGTTCCTCCTCCTGGAAGGATATTTTGTTTTTTATTAATTCCACTTTGCTGAACATACGAAGAATCAGTTCTGATTTTACTAAATCGAAGTAGCGCTCCACTGGGATCATTATACACCACAACGTCGCCAATATGACCTTTAGGATTAATCGCATGACCGCCATTTCTTGTGTAATTATAAGTAATGCTATTAAGTGTAGGAGTGGCAATATATGTCGGCATTCGAGTGTAATGGCCATGAGTTGTAACTGCGGCAGTATGACCTTTTTGAAAAGTATTCATCATGTTGGCGAAGTTAATTTGCCCAACTCCTAAGTTTGCAACTTGTGCCATTGGAATTTCAATTCCCAAAAAGGGAATTTTATAAACTAAACTTTTTCCCATTTCATCAAGAACTGCAACTGTCCAATTGCCGTAAGTTCCATTGGCGACTTCAGTGTGCATTTTTTGAGAAGTACGAACAACTCGGTCGTAAGAAGTCCCTGGTGCCCAAAAATTATTTTGCAACCAACCAGTTGGTTTAATTTCAGTTCCACTGACACCATATTTTAACATGCCTTCAAAGGCCATGGTGGTGGCAGTCGGAACACACAACTGACTGGATGCCGGATCACCACCGGGAAACCAAGCAGAAGGAATTTGGGTGCTCATTTGATTTAAAAGCGGAGTTGGGTACACACAAAAAGTGGTATTAGGGCAATAAGCAAAAGATCTAAGACTCAAACCTACAGAGAGTAGAGAAAATAATATTTTAGTTTTCATAATCTATCCTTATTTAAATAAAAAATTAATTAATGGGCCTTGTTGGAAGAACAATTCTTCTATTTGGAACAATGACCACGCCCCGGGCAACAGACACTCGTCTAGCAGCATCACCATCAATGGCCTCATATCGTTTTAAAACAACTTGTTTGGCAACAGGTGAAAGATTCAAAGTCATAGACTTGCTGACCGCATTTTCAAATTTAACTTTATCATTAGTATAAACTTCGGCCTGTTCAAGAGCAGATAGCTTTGAAGCAGCTGTTTCGTCAGTAGAAAGATTGGCACGAACATCAGCAGTTAATAATCCCAAATAAAAATTTGATTTTACCTCTGGAGATAAATTGAGCCCTGAGACCAACTGAGAAAGATACTCTTTCTCAGTGTCAAACTGCGCTGGCAGTTTATTGATAGCATCTTGAACTAAATTATAGGCCTCAGCTGAAGAGTCCAAAACTGTTTTTTGAGCGTTTGAAGTATGTAATGCAACTTCAGGAGTAGGGCTTCCAAAAATTGAAAATACGGTTAAAACTTTTAGTGCATTTCCAACGGCATTGTTTTGAAATGAAGGAGCAAGCTGTTCATCTCTCTCTTTAAGGCCGAATTTTCCCAGAACACAGGGGTAGCTATTCGGAGTAACAACACAAAAATTAATGTTGACTGGAGGAAGTGGCAAGGGAATAGGCCTGGTAGGGCGTGGCAATGGTTGTGCCTGTAAATTTAAGGCCATTAAAAACGCAAACAGTGTCAATAATAAAACTGATTTTTTCATTTAAACCTCTTTAGTGAATGATGGGAGATCAACTACCACGTTCTATTTGGGATTAAAAGCTATAACTATTTGAAATTGACTATGTAAAAAGACCAACATTAGTCATTTAACGTATCGCATCTTTTTTCTTGTGATATATTTCGCATCGCAAAAAAGAGGTACTTTGATGAAATTGGCAAAAAGCTATTGTTTTATTTTTTTGACCTTAATACAAAATACTTTTGGGACGACATTTTATGCTCACCCTGAAAGAAATTTTGAACAGACACAACAATTAAAAGCAACTTTTCTGCTGACAGAATCACTCCACAGAATCGCCATGGCCTTTGACTCTGCAGGAACCCAAAACAGAAAAAAAATTATTGAAAATTTAATTGACGATAAAAGCATCACCACTGTTTTAGGAATTGGAGATTTATCCCAAGAAGAAAAATATTCTAAAGTAAGGTCGGCCCTCAGCATTTGGCCCCACTCTTACCCCGGAAGCATCATCGATATTGGCGATTTTCAAAAGGCCAGCGTTAGCTCCCTAGGCCTTCTTCAACTAACTTTTAATACAACAAGAATGGCCTACAAACTGGCAGGACTTGAAGAACCCAAAAATGTCGATGAAGTTATCGATAATATGACTTTTGGGCCACACGATGTTTATCAAGACAATAAAATTTTAGACCTGCGCTCAACCATGAAAGGTGTGTGTAATGCGAGAAAAATTGCCCTAGATGAAAATATCAATGCTCCAAAAGAATACCACTGGATGAGATGGGTTATAAAATTGGCCCCTAGTAGCGTAACTCAAATGGCGGAAATGTTTCTCGGTTACAAAAAAAATTGTGAAACCCTTTCATCTGATGTGATGGACATTACCAACCCACACTTTTCCCCCTTACGAGGAAATCCCAAAGCAAAAGGCCAGACTGAAGGGCTAAGTGTTTTCCTGGTTAAAAAAGTTTACGCCAATAATAAAAATATTGAAAATTCACCAATCATAAGAGCACTTCGAGCGCTAAGGCAAACTTCAGAACTAAGTGCAAACGAAAGCGAAGAAGATGCAGTCATTCATGCTTTAGATGTGGAAATAAAAAATGCTGACTTAGTAAATCTTTTTGGCCTCGCCACCCATAATCATGGACTGGAAATCTATCTAATGAAAGGTGCTCTGGAGTTAATCAATGATCAAAAACGAGCGGTCAACTTAGCTCTTGAAATGGATGCCAATATCAACCATTTTTATGGCCTACTAGCAAAACATCATAAGGCCAGATTGGAAATAGCAAAAAATTCTTCTCCTACTTCACTGCGAATAAAAGCAGAACGCCCCTACCATTATTGGGGTGGGGCCGTGGTCAGTTGTGAGCTGGTCAATCGCGGATATGAAACATGGGTAGCAAGTTTAAGTAGCGCCATTTTAGGAAAGGCCTATGAAATGATGATTACAGGAAGTAATGGCGAGTCGATTGCCAACAAGTCAGAGGATATTAATTTACATTTAGAAGGTGCCCAAACTTGGGCCAGGTTTTGCCGATAACCCTTAACATATAGGAGACACACATGAAAAAGACAGTTATGGCATTAGCAATTTTAGGAGCAGTATCTGGTATTAACGCTCGTGCAGAAAACGTTGGCACGGTAACACAGGCACTTTACGAACAATGTGCAGTGATCACCAACCTTCGTGAAGTTTCTGATCCAGGAGGTACTAGCAGTGGCGGTTGTGGTAGTGGATCATCTACTAACCCTTATTGGGAAGCTCATGTCGAAATGAGTGTAACTGCAGCACTAGAAAGCGGAAAAACTTATGACGTAGTCATTAAAGTTATCAATCAAAATGATGAAGTAGAAGAAGCTTTTGCTGAACGCCACATTTACACTTCTTACGATAAAATTTATCACGCAGATGGACTAATTCATAATTTGCCTGCTCGTGGTAATTATCAAGTAAATTTAAGCGTCGTTAACGCAACGACTGGAGTGACTGTTTGTACAGCTCAATCTCCAATCCGTACTGCAAAATAATAAGTATTCCTGTAAGGAAAACTCTTACATGAAATGTAAAAGACCAGGAAAACTCTCGAATGGGACTTTTCCTGGTTTTTCATTTATACTTTTTTAAATGGATCACTCCTATCAGCAAATTGTTTCTGACATTCTTTTAATTAATTATTACTTATTTTACATTTTATTTCTTTTTTTATCTCTTTTGGCGGTCTCTTTTAAAAAGAAAAAAAAACTTGAGTCCATCGACAAAGTTAATATTATTGCCGGTATTATAAATTTTTTTTTAATTGCATTGATATCCCCCTTCTCCCTTTTGAATGGGGCCACATTATCTAAAGAAAACCATTTGGGATTTTTTCTTCATTTCCCTCAATCTCACTATTTGATCCCAATTGAAATTTTATCTTTTCTCCTCCTATTTGATTTTATTTTTTATTTTTATCATCGCTATCTCCATGACCGTAAACATTTAGGTAGAATATTTCATCAGATTCACCACAATAAAAAAAAAACAAGTTGGAGTTTTGCTCTTCGCTTGCACTTTTTGGACTTTATGCTATTTCAAATTTTAAAATTTGGCGTTGCATATCTCCTGGGAATTTCTATTTTTACCGCTATCTTTTGTGATTTATTTTTACTTTTTTTAATCTTTTATCAACATCAAGATGGCCCAGAAAAACAAAGTCTTTTAGGGATTGCCTCCCCCTTCTTCCATCATCAGCACCACCTGACGGTTGGAGGGGACAATGCTAAAAATTTTGGCCTAATTTTTATTTTTTGGGATAAACTTTTTAAAACCACTTCCAATTCCCAAGAAGGAGTCATTTCTATTCAGGCCACAGAAGTGCTGGGGAATAAAGTTTTTGTCAGTGAACTTTTTAAGTTATCGTTTGGCCCTTTCAAAGAGCTTTATTATTATATTAAGTATAATTTACAAAATAATTCACATAACAGAGACAAAAAAGTATAAACAAAAAAAGGAAATTTATGAAATTTATTATTGCTTGTTTTTATTCCCTCTGTCTTTTCGGTTTTGCCAAGGCCAACGATATAACTTTTATCGAAAAGCATCTGCAAGAGCTGAGCAGAGTCCAATCTCTTACCCTAGAGCAAGGAAAAAAAATCAGTTCTGGCCTGATATTAACAGACGGACCGAGTGCCTATTTTATTACTCCAGATTCAGATAATAGTGATATTAAGATCAAAATTTCATGGGCCCATGATACAATCTACAACGTTCAAATATTGCAAAATAAAAATTTGATAACTTTCAAAGTTAACGCTCTCGAAACAAAAAAATATTTTTCTGCTAGAAAATTAAAAATTGATTTCGTTAAAGATGTAGCAAGCGAAAATGGGGTAAGTTATTGGGCGCAATTTAAAACTCAAAGTAATCTAGCGAAAACCGTTTTGGTAAAATTCAATAATCCCATTTTTAGTAAACATAATTTGGTAGAAACTGTCCAAGCAACAGGGCCTGTGACTTATAAATCTTGTGATGGCTGTGAACATGGAGATCAAATGTTGGTGGGCAATATCAATGTCGCCACACTCAATTTTGGTGATTACTATCAATTTGATTGTGAAGGTCTAGTCACAAAGATTTTTTCAAGACTTTTAAAAAACAACGAGGAAAATGACGGACTGGCCGTGCCTATGACATTTAAAGGTTTAATAAATTTAAACAGCTTAGATCTCACAGAATCTATTGACGATTTATGGAATGCCGATCAAAGGGCGGGAGAACTTTTTTTAGGAACATCAAAAGTACCTCTAAAAGTTTTTTTAGATAATATTGTTAAGGCGGTAGCAAAAAGACAACAAAACACGGAAGAATCAATCCGCCAAAACATTTTGAAAAACGGCCAATTTGTAAGTTTTGAAAATAATAAATTAGAATTTCGCTACGAAGAAATCTCTCTTAAGGCCGACACCGAAACAGGTCTCATTTACTAAATCTCTTTAACCACATAATGTAACATCATCACGTTTGAGTACGAAACTTTTTCATTATATTTAACCATTTGAATAAATATAAATAATCTACCGGGCAAATGGTTTTTACAAATTGTTTTCTTGCCTGCTGTATTTTTTTGCCTTGCCACCATCGATCGATATTTTTATGAATATTTTCGATATGAGAAATAGCATCATTTACGTTATGAAAAAGAACTTTTTCCTGTTTTAAAATTTCAAAAACCGAATCTAACTCACCGATAAAAAGATTTGAATCCTTGGGCCACAAAATTATTGTCGGAGTATTCGCCGCCAAACATTTATGAAGAATAGAACCAATATTATCGACAACAACCAGATCGGCCTTCCCCAACTCTGGCGTAATATTTGCGCTTGTGATGCAATTTAAATTGGGAAATTCCTCTGTTATAAATTGACGAAACTGAAAAGAACCCAGTGTATGGGTAAGCCTTGGCCTAAAATAGAACCGATGTTGAAAGGATGAATTCAAGGCCTGGCCGATAAAATCCCTCATAAATTGATAAAATAAATTTACGTGATCAGCATGAATGGTGGATGCCCCATTTCCATCTTTTACAAATATCGCAGTTGATGCAAATATAATTTTTTTCGATTTTGCCGACAAAATTCTTCTTAGCCGTATTTTTGCAAATACCGGAGAAGGTAAACTTATCATTTGGTATGGCGGATGTAACTTATGATCTTTTGGCCCCCAACTTATAAAATTGTTATAAGCATATTCTCTCAAATAATTGGTAGTCGTGGTAAACGCATCCACATAGGCTGAGCCGTGTTGGGTTAAAATCAATTTGCATTGATTTTTTTCAACAATATTGGCAATCGCAATATTTTGAGAAATCTCCCCTCCACTAAAAGTTCCTAAAAGTATTTTTTCAGGGGAGTGAGGGGATATAAACATAGTTTTTATTAATTGATTAGAATAAAAATCAGTTGGCAAGATAGTTTTAATCCAGTCCAAAAGCTTTAATGTCCCGAGAATTTCTTCTCCAAGAGAAGTTGGATTGAAATTCTTTTTTATATGATTTAAATTATTTTTAACCTTTCCAGAAAAAAAATTAATGATCTTGCATTCCCAAGGCCCAAAACCACCGAGATTAATTTTCCTAAAGTCTCGCTGCTTATTTGAATCTGCCCAAGGATTGGTTTTCTTCATGGGAAAATATTGATTGTCGAAGGTAAGTTCCCAGTTATTAAATTTCATTTCACTTAAAATTTTACTATTGATAAAATAATTATAATCACTGAAACAGGAGTAATAACGGTAGTCGTCAAAATTCTGTTTTTCAATTTCATAATGAAGGAATATATTGCTTTTATAAACCATATCATTTTGATTAAATTTTTTTAACTTAATCCATCTATCGACGATCATAACAATTGTTCTGCTAAGCCATGTGCAACTAATCAAATGCCAATAAAAATTTGAAAAAGTTTTTTGGTAATGGGTATTTAAATGTTTAGAAATTTCTTCCAAGCACTGCTCATAAAGATAAATCGAGGTGAGATGTTTGTCGACAATTTCCCCTTGAGTTAAGGCAATAGGGGTATAATTCTTTATATTACTTAAAATAACTTTTTGATCTTCAATTGAATCAATAAAGCTATAAGAAAAAAGATAGATATCATCTTTTCGCTTTTCATTATATCTTCCAATATTGACGTTGATCATAGTAGCAACCCGCAATGCCCATTACACTACTATAAATTTACTTGAAAAGTATAAGATTAAAAGGCCAGCGCACAAAGCAACTGGCCTGCTGTTTTTATTTTACACTACACTTAGGATCTTTTAGGGCCTTCATAAGTCTCTCTCTTAGTTTTTTCATAATTTCTGCTACTTTTTTCTTAACAGTATCACTTTTCCCTTCCGTAATAGCTTTTGCTTTATTCGCAATTGTCTCAAGTTTGACAATCTCATCTAGGCCACGTTTTTTAACGGCCTCCACTAACCATTTGTCATTTGCTAGTTCTTTCTCTAGGGCCTCGATCGTTTCAGGTTTTGCACCTTGGCGTTTTAATTTTGCAATATCTTTTTCAGCTTCAGCAATGTCGATTCCAAGTACCAACCCTTCTGCCTGTCTTCGACTTTTTGCGACAGCTAAGGCCCCTTCAAGTTCTTTTAATTTAGCTTCATCGATTGGTTTGGCATTTTTTAAAGCAGCAATTCCATCTTCTAAGATTTTCATATTTTGAGTAGTCGTTTTTTCAGCTTTTGCTAGAAGTTTTTGTTCCATTATTCTTGCCGCCTCATGAACTGCTTCTAACTCCTTCTCGGCAATTTGTGCTTCTTTCGCTGCAATTTGTGCTGCAGAGGCTGCTCCTCGCATAGCTTTAAGCTCATTTTTTAGCGTCGAAATTGCTTTATATTCTTGATACGCTTTACCTAGGGCAGATAAGTCAGCCGCTGCAAATATTACGTTGAAAGCTTGCTCCGCTATCATTGCACGAATTGCAGTATCCCCAGTCTCAATATATGCCTGTGTACATTCGCTACCATTAAATGTACCGGTGCCCGTTCTGCAATTTGATTGAGTAGCTTTTGCTTTTTCCTGACCATCCAGAAAAGAGAGAGTCCCACTTACCGCAAATGAGCCGCTCAAAATAGCGGCCGAAGTTGCAGCTATAAGCTTAAAACCTGCTCCGGCACCCGCTACTGCCAAACTTCCTGTTCCCATGGTTGCCACTGTTATCGCCATCATTGCAACATTTTTACCGGTGTCTATCATTGCTTCTTTTTGTTTTCTCCCGGCATTTTCTCGATAGATTTCACATAAAGCTGGGCCATCATCTTTCGCCTCATCACATATTGCATTTATACATCTAAAGTCAGTGCTTTTCTTGCTTTCACATTCAGGCCCTTTACACTGATAAAACTGTCTCACTGTATTTGCATCATTTGCCGCCCTACGACCTATTTCATTGACCTTGGTACAAGCATCCGAACCCAAATAATGCTCTTCATCTTCAATCATTTTGGCGGTGCCTTTAGCAATTAGATTATTTTTTTCCTCAGGTGTCTTTGCTTCTGCAATGGCATCTGCATAATCCATGGGACGTAAACAGCCTACACTTCCACTATCCACAAAAAATCCAAGAATACTTACTTGTATGGCCGCAGCCGCCACTTCTGAGGCCGTACGAGCATTTTCAAGGACGCAAGAACCACCCGACCTCGATTTCTTGCTTTCATGTGGTAAGTTCAATAATCCAACGTTCTTTTTAATTTCATTGTATGATTTTTCAGTCTCTACCAGGAGCGAGTTAAGATACATACAAGGCTCTTTTACTAGCTTTGCTCTTTCTTCATCTTTTTCAGCATTGTATTTTTCAGTGGCCTCTCTGTGTTGATCCATTGCTATTTTATAAGCTTCTTTTTCTTGTTGGTATTTAATTAGATCTTCAGATTTTTTAGATGTGGGTATAATAGGGATATCAGGAAATTTGGGGGCTTTTTTGTATTCACGATCAAATATCAGTTGGATCTGATGACTCTCCAGTTCCGTAAATTTATTTCTATCAGTTTTAAATTTTGGCACATTTGGTGGATCAATTGCCTTTTTTTGACTACAACCAATATTATTAACATGTTGTCCAATATCACTGATTAGTTTTCTTTTTTCTCCAACAAGTTGAGCACTTTTTATTATCCCACTATTAACATTCTGACGGTAATCTGTTAGTTTTCCCGGTAACCCCGCTTGACTTAATCCCTTTCGAATTTCTGTTAGTTTATTTTTTAACACCCATCTTAAATTATTTTCGTCATTTTGTCGGTCACCAATAGCAGTACATGCACGATATTTGTTTGAAATAAGATTTTCTACAAAGTCCGAATCATTTTTTGGGTCTAAAAACTTAGCTGGATCTAGACTTGCCTGAAGCTCAATAACCGCTGACATTTTTTGCGAGATTACAAATAGGCCCAAATCTCTCGAAACCGTTTCCTTCCTTATCTTTCCATAGCTTTGCAAAAGATCGACAAGGCCAACTTCAGTCAGTGGTGCTGCTTTTGCACTGTTAAATTTCTCAATATATTTGTATTCTTTTTCATAATCTGATCTATGATCTAAAATATATTGACAGGGATCTTCTATCTTCTCACCACTGGATCTTTTTGTCCTAATTAGTTCCATACATGTCTCTTTCAATTTTTCCTTAAATTGAGGAGACCCGATCAGTGCCTGAGTATTCTCAAGACTAACTTTATTACACTCAAATATGTCCGATAACACTGGACATACAAGTTCTTTATTCCCTGGGCCATCAACTCCGTAGTCATCTATACCTTCTTGAGTACATGCATGTAGGGCTGAATCCCTCAAAGCATTTTGATTATCTAGTTTAAGAGTCAATGCACGAGTTTCATCTGCATCTGCAATGGCAACTGCTTTATTTAATTTTTCTTTTAATTCTTTAATTTCTTCATCGAATTTTTTAACGTCACACTTCACCTCTCCATGTCCGCCTTTACCAAGACCCCCTGCTTGTCCACCACTCATGCCAGGAGCAGTTCCCGCACCCTGGGCCTTCTTCTTGGCCTCATCTTCTTTCGCTTTCTTATCGTCTGCTGCTTTTTTATATTGGGCAGCATAGCCTTTTCTTACAGCATCTAAAAATGGGGCCGCATCTGAAGTAGGTGCTAAAGCTGCAACAATTCCTGTATCCCCTGCGCATTCTGGCATCGCTACATCTTTGGCCTCAGGTAATTCTCTGTAATACATGCAAACGTAATTAGCTTGTGCCTGTGCAGCTAAAGCATAATCTTGAGCTACTTTCGTCTTCTGCTCAAAAAAATCTGCTGCCTTACCGGCGGCCTTCTGGTCAGCTGGCAGAATTGATGTACATTTGTCATCATAAAAACTTCCCCACTCCTTTGCCGTTCCATCTTGATTGGCAAATGTTGAGAGATTTCCTCCATTCGCCTTGTCCTTGGCAATGTCCCGACATTTCGTATAAAAACCATTGTTGCGATCCATTGAACGACTTACTTCCATCAAGCATGTAATTTTCTCTTTTATGTTACTTGGATTCTTTCTGTCGCAAGGATTTCCTTTTGTTGATTGACCAGCAAAATCAAACCTTCCACCCCATT
Source organism: Bdellovibrionales bacterium (assembly GCA_023250815.1). Lineage (GTDB taxonomy): Bacteria > Bdellovibrionota > Bacteriovoracia > Bacteriovoracales > Bacteriovoracaceae > JAHEZZ01. Next base: position 6,580 of record JAHEZZ010000035.1, on the reverse strand, counting down.
TCTTTTTGCATGCTTCATCATTGCATAATGGAAAAAGTTGATAGTCAGAGAAAGTAGAAAGTCTATTTAAATAATCTGATGTTAAGCGACCCCCACTTGCCTTTATGACAGAATCACAGTCATACGATGGTAGAGTTAGACTCATTTGAACTGCAAACCCTTTGCATAGTACGTTGTTAAATGTTGGAAAATTTGGCAGAGATGGGATAGGGGGCTTGGTTGATTTTAAAACAGTGTCTATATTGCCATCACGGTTCGGTTTACTCAAAATATATTTTATAATATCTGGATTTTGTCTTACTGCTTCTTTCCTCTCTTTTGCCTCCAAAGCAGCTGCCTGTTCTGGAGTTTGCTCCTGCGATAGCAAATATGACGGCCTTACAAAAATAAATATTTCTCCAATCACTAATAAAAAGAGAACTAATTTTCTTAACATAAATTTCTCCCAAAAATTCTGACATCGGCATTTCGGGGTTTTTTGAAATAAAATATAGTGTTATTCTACAATTAATTTTATCTTCAAATGAACATTTTCCTTGAGCAAAATATTCTAGTTTTAAGCATTTATTTTAAAAACATTAAATATTAAATGATTGAGTTCTGACCTTTGGAATAACAAGGTCCCAAGGGGTGCCAATTATTTTTGGCGAAATAAAGTGATCAACATTAATGTTATACTCATCCCATTACATTATGTCCAAAAAGACCTCCATGTTAAAATAGTCTTGACCAAAAAGACCTTCATGTGAAAATGGTCAGGCATGACAAAATGTTATCTAGATTCCTTTATTATTCAAGAAGATCTTAACTGGGACAATCTCCTTGATAAAAAAATTATTTGTGTTGATGAAATCCACAAATACCCTCGCTAAAATATTTTAACGAATGAATTAAAGTAAAGACTTGTTTGCAAATTGTGGCCACTGCAAAGCTTAGTACACGAGAAAATAAATAAGATTTTCTAGGGCATGTCCTCATTTGGATTCCGTAGCGAAAATAGGCCCTAGTATCAGGAGTTTGGGTTACTTTAAAAGGGTAAAAAAACATTTAATATTAACTGAATATTTTCCGAAAAGAACTTATGATAAAATATTTGTTTCTTATTGCTTTGATATTTTTTAAATCAAAAATTTTATTTGCGGTGGATCCACCGCCAGTGTTCGACTGTCGTACTATTACAGATAAAGAAATTGACGATGCACTTAAAGGACTCAAAGAAGTGGCAAAAGAAGAAGAAATTGTTCTACTCCCTCGACACCCTCGCGCAAATGATAATAAAGAAATTGTTCTGCCTCCTTTTCACCCTCGCTCACCTTATAGCCTGCCCCCTGAGCGCTGGCCTACAACCCCACCCCCTTCACCTGCTGAGTACTCTGCATTAGTTAAGGCAGCAGAGACTGGTGATGTAGAAACTCTCGAAAAGCTCAGAGCAACACAACAAAGGCTTGAGGCGGGTGAAAGAGAGAGAATTGCCGCCATAGAAGCTGCAGATAATGATCGGGTGGCGATACTTCCCCCCGCACCATCTCCGGCAGAACAATTAAAACATCAAAAATTAATAGAAGAAAGAGTCGCACTAGCAAAGAAGGAATTAAAAGATGCCGAAGAACAGGCAGCACAAGAGGCCGCACATAATCGAGCAACCATGCCTCCTTCATCTACCGCCGAGGAATTGCAAAAAAGAGAGGCGCAAAAAATAGCAGAACCTAATCGACCAACGGCCCCTCCTTCACCTGCTGCCCAGCGCTTACAAAAAGCAGAGGCCGATTTAAAAAAAGCGGAGGCAGAAAGAACCACACGGCCTGATTTAAACAAAGAACTTCAAGAAGCTGAAGAAAAACTTGGAAAACAGGGGCGCCCGACACTTCACAACCTGCCAGTGACACAATCCCTTGTTAAGAAAGAACTCGAGTTAGCAGAGGCCCTGAATAAAACGATAGATTCGGCAACCCTGTCAGATAAAGTTGCTGAAGAAGCATTGCTAAAAAAAATACAGGACACTTCTGCGACAAGAAGAGCGGTACAAGCGACAGCTTATACCGCAGATGAGAAGAGAAAAGCTGACGCCGACAAGGCCGATAAAGCAGAACTAGAGGCCCTCAAAGAAGCGCAGGCGGCCTTCTCTAAAGGTAATGCAACATTAAAAGCACTAGCAGAGCTAGAGAAAAAACAAAAAGAAATCTTTGAAATGCAAAGAAATATTGCGCAGAAAAATCAAGATCTCCAATCCACAAGTGATGCTTTAAAAACATTCAATGCAATTAAAGCGACCAATCGTAAGAAACTATTTATAGAGACACAACGTAAAACCATGAAAGAAATTCTTGACAAGAAGGTGGCCGAGGCCAAGGCTGAAGAAAGACAAAAAGAACGTAAGGCAATGCAAGAGATGCTTCAAAGACACCGAAGATAAATTATAATACCAATTCCAGTTGCACTTGGTGTGATTTAAGAAGAGAAAAAAGCTGTGAAACTTCTTGGGGGTCAATATCTGCTGCTAGCTCCAAAGAATCACTGACACATTTTCCTTGAAGCAAATTATCAATAATTAATTTTTGCCCAATTGTAAGGTGAATTAGCCCTACTTGATCACTCGATTTATAGAGGAAAGCGTGCTCCGGCAGAGACCAATTAAAATTTTCGTTATCGGAAGAATTTAATTTATTTTTTCTCGCCATAAAAAGCGAGGCCAAGGAATATTCACTGCTAAAAGTTCTGCAATCTTGGGGAAATTTTAATTTGAGATCGCCAAATTGCTCGGGATTAAGAGAGTCCCAAGGATCTTGGTAGGGCGTTCCTTTTTTATGAAAAAAATCCCAATAAGATTGCTCAAGGGAGGCCAGCTCAAACAAAAAAGGGAATTCCCTTTGATAACTTGTCTTTTTTAAATACTCAGGAAAATGGCGCCCGTAATTTGCCAGGTCCTGCACTGATGATGGGTTTGATTCAACATATTCTTTCGCCAATTTAAAAAAATCATCATCGCCAAGGACAAACCATACTGATTCAAAAAATTCTCCCAATGCTTCGCTTAAACGAGCGACATAATCTTGTCGATAAATAGAAATAACTTCATCGACATTTAATTTTCCAATGGTGCGAATTTCTTTTATTAATTCATTGGCAACATCTGAGGTGCTTATGACTTTTAAAAAATTTTTTTGAAAATTTTTAAAATCCATTTCTTTTCGCCTTTTTAACTTCTTCTTCAAGTCTTTGAAAAGGAGGAATGTCCTCATCCCATTCAATCAGCGTAGGAATATTATTTTTTTTTGCCAAGGCGTATCGATATAAATCCCAAACTTTGTCTGAAGGGGCCCTAGAGTGGGTATCAAAAAGATAATCTCCCAGATCAGAATGTCCTGCCAGATGAATCTGTTTGACGTATGAAAAATTCACTCGATCCAAATATTCATAAGGGTTAAAATCTTGGTTTACGCTATTGACAAAAATATTGTTGATATCAAGAAGAATACCGCATCCGCTCTTCTTGCATAAATCATTCATAAAATCTGATTCTTCTTCAGTTGAAGAATTCAAAGTGAAATATGCAGATACATTTTCAATAAGTACTTCTCGTTGATAAAAATCTTGCACTTTTTTTATGCGGCCCAAAAGCAAAAGTTTTGTTTCTAAGTTAAATGGAATGGGTAGTAAATTATGCAGATTGTGGGCCGATCCGCCGGTCCAGCAAAGATGATCAGAAATTAAAAAGGGATCCAAAATAGCAATGAGCGATTTAACTTTTTTGAGATAGTCGAGCGGTGGGTCTTCTTCACCTGCCAGGGATAGGGACACACCATGAAGAGCAAGTGGGTAATCACTGCGAATTTTTTCAATAATAGTAAATGGCCTGCCCCTGGTATTTAAAAAATTTTCCGTGATCGCTTCAAAAAAATCGACATTCGGAGGCGGCCCTGATTCAAAATAAGGAAAGTGGGTGTGACGAAGGCCAACACCCACTTTTGAAATATTAGGATTCAGAAACTTTTCCACCTTTGGCCTTACAATCTTTTTCTGAAATTTTTTTAAAACCTTTTCCTTTACACTCGTTTTTTCCTTTGCAACTAACGGTCATATGGCAACCATCTTTGCCACTGCAACCAGAAACTTTTCCACCGCAAGTGCCGTGGCCCTTACAATCATTTACCCCATAGCACATAACTTCAGCAGTTTTTGTTTTTGCAGCTTCTGCCATAACTGTACCTGACAAAAACAGACCCCCGAGGGCGGCACTTAATAACACTGACTTTTTTGCATTCATAAAACCTCCATTTTTTAATTATAGTTTGATTATTCTACTACTCTGCAAGCACAGTTTTCAAGTTTTTTAAAACGTCTGATTTCAAAACTGTTTGTCAGCAAGTCGACAAAAAGAGTTTCTCCATTTTTTAAATGTTCTTTTTTTATTATATGTTTGATGGCCTCCGAGGCCTGCATACTTCCAAGCACACCGAGAAGTGGGCCGAGCACTCCCACCTCTTGGCAAGTGTCCATACATCTATCCTTCGGCATTTCACTCCAGAGGCAGCGCAAACAAGGGCCAGATTGCTTAGAAAAATCAAAAACCTGAATCTGACCTTCGTATTGATAAACCGAAGCTTGAATTAATATTTTGGAACACAAAAAAGCATAATCGTGGGTTAAAAATTTGCATTTATAATTATCCGAACAATCTAAAATAATATCAAACGAAGAGATAATTTCTTGAGCATTTAAGCTGTTTAAAGCAAAAGGGAATAGGTGCAAGGAGCAAAATGGAGCAAGTTTGTTAAGTTTTAAAAAGGCCACATCAACTTTCTTTTTTCCAATGTCAGAAATATCAAAAAGAATTTGTCTTTGTAAATTAGAAGTGCTGACAACATCAAAATCCATTATTCCAATTTCACCAACACCGGCAGAGGCCAAGTATTGCAAGGCTGGACACCCCAGGCCCCCGACACCCACAAGCAAAACTTTTGCTTTTTTAATTTGTAAAAAAGAGCTTTCACCTACTAAGGCAATTTGTCTTTTATAAAGTTCATCTTGCGTGATGGAAATGGTCATGATGTGCTATTCCTTGATTGGCACAGGTAAGGCATTTTACCCATTCAGTTTCGCCGTCTATATAAAATTCTTTTTTCCAAATAGGCACCCGTGTTTTCACTTGGTCAATTATATATTGACAGGCCAAAAAAGCGGCCTCTCGATGTTTGGCATAAACAGAAATGCGTATCGCCAGATCGCGAATAGCGAGAACCCCTGTGCGGTGAATACAATCGGCCTTGGAAATTGCAAAAAAAGACTTTGCTTCTTTTAATATTTTAGCACCTTCTAATTCTGCCATTTCACAAAATGCTTCATACAAAAGTTTTTTAACTTTTTTCCCTTGATTATTATCTCTAACTCTCCCTTCAAATGTTACAATACCACCAACTTCATCCAAGGTAGATTCAAAATAATCATGAAGAACAATCGGGCCATCTACTATTTTGAACACTTTAACCTCCGGCCACCGGCGGGATAAAAACGACAACGTCATTTTCACAGGGGATTTTTGAACACTCCACGTATTCATTATTAACTGAATATTTAATTTCATGAGCAGAAAGAGGAAAATGATATTGGCCAGAGAGCTTTAAATAGATACTTTTAAGATCGCATACTTCTTGCAAAGTGATTTCTTCTTGATTTTTTCCTGCTTTTTCTCTAAGCCCCGCAAAATATTTAATTTGTATTTTCATCGTAATACTCCATTTAAAATTTCTCTTATTTTATTTTCTTCAATTGGGGTGTTAGCATTTTCTAAAAAACTTTGTGACATAAGTTCTAACTCCTCTACCTTCGAGTTGAATAAAATTTTTTGTGGGCAATAAACTCCTTGCCCTAGGAAATAGAGCAAATGAGAATAAATATGTGATTCATAGATGGCAAAAAGAGGTTCAAAGTTTTTACGCTCAAGATTGAAATAAGCGGTCGCCTGTTTTTTTAAATTTCTTTTAGAAATAAGATCAACTATTTTTTCCTTAGAAATGAAAGGAAGATCACAAGCAATAACCAGCCAGGAGGTACCTGGAAATTCCACCATGGCAGAAAGAATTCCCCCCAAGGGGCCAAAACCTAAAAAGCGATCAGGAATAGATAAAAAATTATGAAATCCATCAGCAACTAGCTGCTCTTGACGACAAGAGAGATAACTTTTAAGGCCAAGTGCCTTAAGTATTTCTAAAAGATATTCCGCTTGTGGCAAACCGTGATAATCGATCATCGCCTTGTCGTAACCCATACGCGTGCTTTTCCCACCAGTGAGTACTAAAGCACAAAGCTCACCACCATCCAAAGATTTAAAATCATTTTGTAATTTCAAAATTTACTCTCTTTTAAAATTTAATTTTCCACCGCTTTTTTTTAACAGTCGAATATTTTCCACCACAATCTCTTGGCCCATCGCCTTGCACATGTCATAAATGGTCAAAGCGGCAACGTGCACTCCGGTGAGGGCCTCCATTTCAACACCCGTTTTTCCAAAGCATGTAATATGACAATTAATTTCTAAACAGTCGCGGCCTTTAGGGATTATATCTATTTTAATTTCTTCCAA
>JAHEZZ010000161.1 GCA_023250815.1 Bdellovibrionales bacterium | reverse complement strand
ATATTCATCCCAGGCCACGGCCCACCAATCACCATCACCTTTTAGTTCATACTGCCCTCTTCTATAGTAATTGTAATATGCTAGATGCATCAATATGTACTTTTTTGACATTTATTTGAAAAAATGTCAAAAAAGTACGATAATGTCTTTATGAAAAAGAGTGTGACCCCGAATATACTTAAAAAGCTGGGTACTTTTGATCTAAAGACAGCAATGAAAATGACCGGGGCCAGTCGCACCACCATTTTTAATTGGGTGAAAAAAGGAAAACTGAATAAAGCTGCGCCTGGGCTATATGTTCATCCTGAAACCAAGATTGAACCAGAATATGAAGATTTTGTGGCGGCCTGTGATTTCTTCGGAAAAAAAAGTGCAGTAGGTGGCCTCACAGCACTCTTTTACTACGGGCTTATTGAACAGGTCCCCCATCAAATATGGATGATTGTAGGCCCAAAACAAAGGTCAACAATCACCAAATATAGACCTATAAGAACAAAAACAAACAGCAAAATTGGAATAGATATAATTCATGGTTTTAGAATCACCTCAATTGAAAGAACACTTATCGAAGCGCTTAAATTCTCTACCAAAATTGGCCTACGAACGGCGATTGGAGCGATCAGAAGGGCCATTAAAGATGGTAAAACCAGCGAAGTCAAAATCGGAAAAATGGCGATTGCGCTTGGAATGCGATCGATACTTATTAAACATTGGGAGACATTTGTCGAATGAAAAGAAATGATCAAAAAATTTCTATTAATCAAAAACTTAAAAATATAGCACAGAAAAAAGATATCATTTTTTCTTTAGTAATAACTGAATTTCTCATCGAACGTTTATTGGTGAGAATTCTTTCAGATCAAAATCTTAACAACTCTCTTATTTTCAAAGGCGGCTATGTTGGCCTTCGAGTATACAATTCTCCACGCTATACCGTTGATCTCGATGCCCTACTTTTGAACGCTAATCTCAGAGGAACGCTCGATAAAATAAAATTGATAGCGGTACAAGATATTGGCGACTGTGTTTGGTTTGCATTTGAAGATGAAATCAATCTTCAAACTCAAGGCGAGTACGGCGGAGTAAGATTGGTTTTCAGATCAGGAATTGGAGAACCATTTACCAATATAAAAAAAGGCCAGGTCATTCACTTTGATTTAGGCATTGGCGACCCTGTTATTCCTGGGCCTTCAAAACATCAGATACAAGAACTAATCGGAGGAGCAAATTTAAGCTGGCAAGTTTATCCAATCGAAACGATCATCGCTGAAAAACTTCACGCACTGGTAAGCAGAGGTGAGGCCAGCTCAAGGTCAAAAGATATTTTTGATCTCTGTTACTATCTTCCAAGCGCAAATAGCAATCTTCTAAAAAATTCTCTCAAGGCGTGCTTTGATTATCGCCAAACACAACTCCCCACAAATATGGCAGAGGTAATTAAAAAAATTGATCTCACTATTTTACGCAAGGGTTGGCCCAATGCTACGGCAAATATTCAAAATGTCCCAAGCTGTGATGATGCATTTGCATTGTTAATTTATTTGCTACAAGATGTGCTGCTCGAAAGATAGTTAAAACTCGCACTATCCTTTCATTTTTTTATGCCACGGCCTGTGAAATTTTGGGACGTGACAAAAGAAAAATGCTCGTGGAGTGATATTTTAAAAACTTGAGAAGAGTGCCAGGATTGCTCCATTCATCAGGCGATCTTCTTTTCCAATGCGATTGACATAAATATTCATCGGCCCAAATTCCAGCCGAACTTGGGGATGAATGCGATGGTTAATTCCGACAAAAAAACGATTTTGATTAAAACCGTCTTTAATGCTGGACCCAGAATCATTGAGGTTATAAAAATATTCATCCCAGGCCACGGCCCACCAATCACCATCACCTTTTAGGTCATACTGCCCTCTTCCTTGAAGTCTTAACCGATAGGCAATTTCAGGAGTGCCTTTTACATCTCGTTGTTCAAAACGCAGCCGGAAAAGAGCGGTTAGAGAATCAAAAACATGGTTGTAGACCACCTGCTGCCAATAGCGATCTTCGCTGGTATACTTAGGTGCCAAAATAGGTGCCCATAAATACCCTACACCTAGGGCCAAAGAAGGATTAAGAACGTAAAGAATTCCCGGCCGGATCATCACCGCTTCAGTTTTTTTATAATCGCTAAAACTATAGCGATCCTGAACTTCGACATAGGCGCGAAGAGAATTAGCCATGGGGCCCTGCCAGTAAAATTGAGTCCATAATTGAGCATCATCATCAAGGGCCCAAGTACGATTAGAAATAAAAGAAATAAAGATAAAAAAAGTTAAGATTAATTTTGACATGCAAAATCCCCAAATAGTTATATAATCGTAATAATCAACGCCAAATAAGAATTCGTCAAATTAAGATTTTGTTATATTCATCACGTTTGAGTTTTCCGATACGGAAAACTCAGTATTACGAGTGGTATGCCCGCAGCGGTTTGCTTAAAAAGCAAAGTGCGAAGGGTATAGCAGCAGAATACAAGAAATCATGAGGAATAACAGAAAAATAAAAAGATCAAAAAAGACAGGGGTGAAATTGTTAAAATAGCTTTTATCTTGATTTAATCCCCTAGTCATCAAGGCCATCGCCCCCCTTTGTGAATGTCGGATGGCAAAAACCATTAAAGGTAGAAAAATAAAAATTCGCTTATGCCATTTCAGACCTCGAAATTTGGCATTGATGTCAATCCTCTCCTGCTCATCTTTAAGAAGTGAGATGGAATTGATGGCAATTAAAATAGGGTAACCGACAATGACTGGTAAGATCTTTTTTTGCATAAAAAACATCAACAACTGGTGATAATCAATAACCGCAGAAGAAGTCAGAGAAATACTGGAAAGAAAAAATAATCTTAAAAATAAAATTTTTGAATTATCCAAAACGGCCTGGTATATTGGCCAATTAAAAACAGTGATAAGAGGCCCCATTTTAAATTGAGCAGCAGGATATAATAAAGAAAGAAGAAGCATACTTCCCGCCATAAAAAGACTGAGTAATGTGATTTTTATAAATCTTTTAATAGCAAGATCAGAGAAAAAGAAAATAGATAAAAGAAAAAGATAAAGCGATAAAATAATGAGGTTAGAAACTGAAAAAAGTACAAGAAGAAGCAATATAAAGCTCATAAGAAAAAGATAAAAGGCGTGAATTTTTTTTGTCATAATTCTTCTAATTGGCCTTGCGCTAAAAGCAAACGCTTGCTGGCCACTTGAGAGGAAAATAAATCATCATGACTGATTATAAGTTGAATCATGCCACTTTCTTGCATTTTTTTTATCAAAAAAATAATATGCATAACTGACTCTTGATCTTGTCCGAATGTCGGTTCATCTAAAAAAAGAATCTCCTTTTTCTGTGCCAACGTTAATAAAATTGAAAGCCTTCTTTTTTGTCCTTCTGAGAGCATAAAAGGCGATTTTAAAAAATTGACGTCGGGGAGCATTTGGCGGGCGATTGAATTTATTTCTCGAGATTGATCAGAATCTAAATGAAACTCCAGTTCTTCTTTTATACTATCAAAAGAAAAGTGACTCTCCGGGTTTTGAAAAATAAAAGCAAGATGCTTATGATAGTCATTTCTTTTTATTAACCTTTCCTCTACCTTTAAATTAATCTGGCCATTTATTGGCCTTAAAATTCCCGCTAAAATCTTTAATAAAGTCGATTTGCCCTCTCCATTTTTTCCGCTAATAACCACCACATCGCCGGCCCTTAAATTAAGGTTGAGATTATTTAAAATAAGGCGGTCATTTTTATAAGCAAAATTTAGTCCTGATGCCTGCAAGCTCAATCCTTTAATCGCAGGGAATATAGGTGCGAAAAACTCAGTATGAGGAGTGATTAACCCTTCGCCGTTTTCCTCAGAAGCAAATTGCGAAGGGTATAATTCCCCCTTGCCCGAAACAATCAATACTTTATCCATTTTAGGAATTTCATTTAAATGATGATCAACTAAAACAATAGTAAATTTCCCTCGAAGAGAGTTTAACAACTGATAAAACTGTCTTCGAGATGGGCCATCTAAAAATGCCGTAGGTTCATCTAACAACAAAACTTTTGGGCCAATAGCGAGTAGTGATGCCAGGGCCAATTTTTGACATTCACCGTGAGATAACTCAGAAGTTTTTTGCCCCCAAATATTTTTAAGTAAAAAGGATTCTTCTAGCATTGATTTCATTTCTAGCATTTTTTCTTTCGTAAATTTAAAGTTTTCCATAGCAAAATAAAATTCATCTTCCGTCTTCTGATGAATTGCCCAGGCAAATGGGTTTTGAAATAAATAAATTATTTCTTGTAAGTTTTTTTTAAAAGACTCACCATTTAAAGGTCTGCTATTATATAAAATTTCGCCGCTAAAACTTCCTGCTATATATTCAGGAACTAAACCCTTAAGGAGTGAAAGCACGGTGCTTTTACCGGACCCTGATGGGCCAGTGATCAAAACTAATTCCCCACTTTTAATCTCTATGGAAGTTTTACAAAATATTTTTTTTTCTATTTTCCCATCAAGTGAAAAATGATGAAAAGAAAATGGATTTATTTTATACACGGTCTTTAGCAATTAAATAGTTATTAAGAAGCCCTGTCTTAAGTAATTTTTCGGCAGTCCACCACGATAAAAAAGCTGCCATAAAAAGAGCAGAAAGAATAAAAGAAAACAGTTGGAGAAGATTAAAAGCAAAACTTAATGATTGATAGGAGTAATAAAAATAATCAAGTATATAACTAAAAAAAGCGGAGCTTGATGCCGCAAGAAAAAGAACTTTCCAATCCCATTTTTTGTATAAAAAAAGAAAAAATATTAATTCGGCCCCAAGCCCTTGCACAAATCCCCAGGCCAAGGCCATTAATCCCCACTGGGCAAGAAGACCTTCAATAAATGCTGAAACGAGAGAGGCCAAAATTGCAATGCCAGGGCGTCTCACGATATAAGGTATAAAGACAGAAGCAAAAATCCAAAAACCAGATACTAAATATTTTAAACCAAGAGTGTGCAAAAAAGGTTTACATATCTCATAAACATAAGTCCAACCCCAAAAACTTATTCCAATAGTGACTGACAAAACAGTGCTTAAAACAATTTCAAAAAGGGTTGTTGATTTATAAAGAAGCGCAATTTGTTTGAACATAGCTTTATTATACTGATCCCCATTTAGAATTCAAGTGAAGATTGATTGACATAAAATTGCACCAGGTCCTTAATAAAAAGATGAAGAAGTCACTTTCTTGGGAAGTTGAAAAACTTTTTTTTTCACATCATTTATTTTTTGAAAATCTGATCGCAGGATTAAAAGCGGCAACTTTCTCAATTGATATCGAGGTCTATACTTTTGCCTACGACCAAGAAGGATTAGAAATAGCAACGTTGCTCAAGAACCTCTCTGAAAAAGGCATAAAAGTTCGCCTAATGGTTGATGGTATTGGCTCGGCCAATTTTATACACTACTATTTTAAAGAATTTTTAAACTCCAGTGTAGAAGTTCGAATCTATCACCCCATTCGCTTATTTAAATATTGGAATAAAAGAAATCACCGAAAAACCTATGTGATCGATAAATTTAATATTTGGGCCGGAGGCATGAATATATCTCAAGAACATCT
>JAHEZZ010000160.1 GCA_023250815.1 Bdellovibrionales bacterium | reverse complement strand
GCCTTAATATGAACAATAAGATCTTCCCCATGTCGCCCAAGAAAATGGCAAACCTCGTCGGGATCGGCCATACTATCTTCAAGTAAATCATCGTACAAAATATAACTTTCAATCGGAATATCAGTTTTAGTATGCAATTCCATCAATTCTGCTAATAAATTAGAACGAATAAAATCTAGCGCATCTGTTGAGGCCATTTCCACAGATGTAGATTGATTTGCTCCCTGTGAAGAATTTAAAAACACCGAAACATCGGGTATCTTTTCACCAAATTGAAATTCTTTTAAAAAGTGAGTATTGGATGTTGCTGTTAAAATAAATATAAAAGAAGGCCGGTAATCAAAGACAGTACAAAGTAAAATGATTGCCGAGTTACTTTTGTCATTGTTGTAAAATATAAAAGAAAAAATTTCTTCTTTGAGATCATTTTCCAACTTCCAAATCTCATGGGGAGATTGCATGCAAGACTCGATATGCTTAGGCGAGTGAATTAACTTAGAACACTCTTCATGTTCAAGGCCATTATGAGTGCGAAGTTCATTTTCTATTTTCTGATAATGTTCCACAATCGGAGCATAATATTTTTCAATACATCGTTCAGTACAAAAACCTCGAGGGGATCCTTCCTCAACAAATAACAATGCCTCAACAAAAGGAATAACTTTTTTACAATGAGCACAATAATAGAGGGGAGAAGAAATTTTTAAAGCGGCCCCCTGAGACTTAGGATTTGACTTATTCTTACTCACTCTAAATTCCTATACCAATACCAGCGAAAAGAGAATTGCCATAACTGCCTTCATTGGACCATAGTCTGGCGTCGATAATATTTTGTGACGTTTTAATTTTTTGAGTTTGAAATCTGGCACCCATATTGAGATTAATAAAAGGAGCTATGCCTAATTGCAAAGAAGGACTTACTTGTCCGTAGCTGACTTTTTCTCTCAAAGAACTTCTGCGGGAAAAGTCTTGATAAGCGGCGATATCTACCCGTGCTGCTTCCACTGATAACCTGATATCACCAGAAACCTGCCAACCAATAGCTGCACTCAATTTTTGAATATTTCCAATGGCAAGTTCAAAACTGTCACTGGGAGTATCAGTCATCCTGTATTCATAGCCAATACCAACAGCGACATCCATAAACCTTTTAGACGTTTCCACACCGACAATTTTATCAGTTCTAGTAGAAGCAAAAGTTGAATCTTTTTGAGGAATCATTAGTCCTCCAAAAATATCGACATTAACGGCCTCTTCTGGAGCGCCAAGCTCCAACCAATTAAAACCCAAAAGAAAAGTAGGATTGCCTTTTTGATAGGAGGAATCGTTGCTAATCTGAGAGTCACTGCTGCTTGCCGCCCAGTAATTAAAATCGACAAATATATTATGCCCCGTTTGAAACTTTCCCTGAATTTTTGCCAGAGTGGCCTTACCGGCGCCATTTTTATCGGCCACATCAACCGCTTCAAAACTAGTTCCAAAATCAAAACTTGCAGCATTTTTAGAAACGCTTTTTTTATCCACTTTTTTGGTAAATTTTTGTGAAGACTCCATTTTACTTGATGCCTCTTCTGTCTCACTATAATCCACCAGCGCCAAGGCGTTTTTCCCAAGTAGGATCGCAAATAAAAAAAACAAGTATTTTAGTCTGTTATCGCCCATATTATTCTCCTAGCGGAAGCATTCGAAATCTCCCTCCACTTTATTTTAACTTAAGCTCTCCTATTCCCAATGCCAAAGGAAAATGGACAATTTTGCCCAGTAGAAACTGCCTTACTGTGAAAATGTTCCCTCTAGGGTTTCAGTCTGTATTCCACTATTCTTTTGATGAGGATTCAAACTGGAGGGGCCTTGAATAATATATACCTCGGACCGAGTTCTATTATACGTTCCCTAATTGAGCTTGGAACATTTGGACATTATCCCCTATTTAATCAAGAGTGGGTGGAAGAAGCAATTAACACAAAAAAAAATATGGGGAAAATTGAAAAATTAAAGGCAAAAGAAATTTTTAAAATTTTAGAAAAACATCGATCGATTGAACGACAAAAGGCCTATATAACTGATCTGGCCGAAGAAGAAAGAATTATTTTTGTAAGGTTTTTTGTGAAAATTGTAGAAGGCAAAATTGTCGATAAAAAACCCCAACTACAATAAACGAGGGCCAGTTTGATTTATTCAATTATCTTTTTGACTTTTTTTTTCTATGGCCCTTCGGCCTTTTCAGAATATCGAGTTTATCAATATTTGGTAAAAAACAAAAACTTAAATGATGCAGATAAAACACTTGATAACAAATCTTACTTCACGACTTCTAGTTTTGACCCGGCCACTTATCTTTCTTATCACGGCGGATCTGACTCAATGAAAATTGAACTTCTTAAAACGTGGGTTTGCAAAGGTTCAACTGCTAATCGAGATACTTTTTGTGATGGCCCAGCACCCGCACTAACCGAAAACAAAAATAATTCGGAGGCCCAATGAAAGTCTCCCCTGAAACTACTTTCCTTAAAAATGACTTGGCCAATGTGAACAAAAGAATTGAGACATTAAGAAAAGCGAGAACAGAAGAAGAAGAAGAACTGAAAAAAAGATGGAAGACAAAAATAGATGATACGAAGGCCGATAATATGGAAAGAGTTTCCCAAACGGAACTGCAAGGGCAAGATGATTATTCCAAAGAAATTTTATGGCAAGAAGAAAAATTAAAAAATATCAGAGATAGCTATGAAGAACAAAATAATAAAATTAAGTCCGAACGAGAACTTCTTTCTAACCAATTTGAATTAGAACGACAAGAAACTGCCAAAAATCAATTCAACAGAATTTCCGATATTAAATCAACTACTGGTGAGCAAGAAAATTTTGTCGAAGAGTCGGTTGGCAAAAAGTTATATCAGATGGCCCTCGACAGAGATCGAAATCTGAGAAGCGCCGACTCCCTCGTAAGAAGGGAAATGTCTGAAAAATATTCTGCCAATCAAAAGATCCTAAAGAACGAAGATATGCGTTTTAAAGATTTAAAAAATAAAACCTCAAAAGATAGCAGCATGGAAATTTTAACAGAAAAAATTGAGCATGAAAAAGAACTAGGAAGAATTAAAACGATAGGCAGCATTAACAACGAACAACAAAAACAAATTTATGAAAAAGAAATGCTTAATACCAGGGCCAAGCATCAAGAGATGTTAAAATCTGAGGTTAAATCATTTGAACAGAAATTAAATTCCCAAAAAAATCTACACGAAACAGCTCTCGCTAGCATTAAGGCGAAAAATGGTGCGGAAATGCAATCTCTCCTAAGCAATCAATCCTCTTTTATGACAGCATCAGCGGATCGAAGTGAAGACCCTTTCTATTCTCCCTCGCTCTTAACCCCTGTCGTTGAAGACAAAATAAAGTATTACGAATTAAAAATGGCCATCCCTGAGTATGAAGAAAAAAATGTCATGCTCTCGGGAAATAAACGGGATCTTAAAATTGCTCATTCGAGGAAGGTTGAAACTAAAGTAGATTTACCAGATGGAAGCAGCAATAAATCAAACCGCCATGAAACGTTTTTAAAAGAAATCTCCCTAAAAGATATTATCGACCCTTCAAAAATCACCAGAAATTACAACGATGGGGTACTCACTTTCAGAATCGACAAACTCTAATGTTTTATTGGAGTGTCCGGTGTTTTTGCTTCAGGATTTTTAATTTCTGTTTTTTGAAAAAATTTGGGATAAGCGCTAATTTTATAGCGAACACTTAATACCGTAAAAATAGAAACCCCTGAGTTTTTACTGATGTCATTCATGTTGAGTGCCTTGCCCTTAAAAGGATCAGCACTTATTGCTGCCGCTGATTTAGAAATGCCATCGTGAACTGCCGAGTGCTCACCACCTCCATCTGGAACCGCTTGGGTAGGCATTTCAAAAGCAGGAATTGCGATAGCCGCCACTTTTGCTTCACCATTTTTTTCGTTCTTATCTCCACTTTTGGCATCAGAAGGTGGAGCACTAAAAGTTGATAATGACGCTAAGGAAGCACCAGGGGTATCGACAATCGCTTTTAACAAGGTTGCCTTTTGATCGTTATACATTTTGCCAACCGCCGAAGTCATATCAAGAAGAGGTTTATTGGCATTGGCCAAACTTTTATTGAGATCAACAAGATTTTTTCTCATGCCATCCCTCAGAGCATTTTTATTATTTTTATAATAGCTATTAAGAGCGGCATTTCCGCTTCTGCCCTGCCCTTTAGCAGCAGCATTATTCGCCGCTCCCGCCGCACCAAAAGCGGCCGCTAATGTTGGGCCTAAGGCCTGGCCAGTTTTGGAATCAATAGGCCTCATCTCTAATGCTGGGCCAGCACAACTAGGATCAGGCGCAGGGGTGCTATTAACACAACCCCCATCCTCTACTAAATCCTTAGAGGTTTGAGTGGGGGCAATCGACTTAATTTCTGCGGCACTCCCCGCACCCGAAGGTTTGTGATCTTGGGCAATTTTTGTAGCTTTTCCAACTTGTATTGATTTTTTTAATTCTTCTAATTTATCAATACGTTTTTGATAAACGGCAATAACTTTATCAAATAGGGCAATAACAATCGAATTAAGAGCAATCATAGTTCCAAGGAAAACAGCTCGAGTCACTGGTATTTTAAGATATGAATTATTTATATATGCACCGATAAGAATTGCAGCAACACCTGCAGCGGGAAGACCTAAACCTAAAAGCAAATCTGATAATCCCATTGCATGTGCTGATTCCAGACCAAAAAATTTACTAAAATGTTGTTCTATTTTTTGTAGCTCTAAACCAGGTTTTACCGATCCAGCAGAAGAAGTGCAGGTAAACCAGGGAGCAAAAAAAGGACTTGTCAAAACACCATTTGCAAGGACAGTTTCAATAATTGCGGCGGCAGTATTCAAACTAACTAAAACTAAATAGGCAATGGCCCAACGTCTTTTAACCTCAATTGCCCATTGGCCATCCTTGGCATTCTGTAAGGCCGCTTCTAGCGTTCTCTCTTGAGTATCCTTCGCCTCCTTATTGGCAAGATTAGTTTGAATACCTTCTAATTTATCACTTTGAAGTTTTTGGTATTGGCCCATCAGAAATAGTTCTTTAAAAAGAAATATCACCGAAGCTCCCGCCATTCCGGCAACAGAAGGGATCCTCAAGCAATCCTGATTTTTATACATGTACATTGCTCCACCGACAACTCCCGCAAGCATAAGTCCCATATTGAGAGCAACGGCATCACTCACCATGCTATCAATATCATCTGCTTTCGTTCCTTCTGGATATTCAAAAGGCATATCCTCAGGGGTTGGCGGCTCCAATGTTGGATCAGGAGCTGCCGGCACAGGAGCGGCATAGGAATATTGAGGGGCAAAAAGCATGATTGAAAAAATCATCTGCCAAACGACGGTTATATTAAGCAACTTTTTCATCTCTTTATTATAACCCCACTTGTTTTCATCACATCATTTTGAAGAGCAAAACAGCGGTTTTTGGCCCTAGCAGTGCCCATTATTTTTGGCAGTATTATACCAATTCCACTAATTAATGGAATTGGTATAACTATTTTTTCTTAGCAACTTTTTTCTTCTTTTTCATCATCATCATGACAACCACAATCACCCCTAGTGCGCCTAGGCCCATCCCGGTAGTGCCAAGTC
>JAHEZZ010000034.1 GCA_023250815.1 Bdellovibrionales bacterium | reverse complement strand
ATTATCGCAAAAATAAAGAATGGAATTTTTTAGATCGATTTTTTGTTGTTCAAAAGACAGATAGCTTGGGACTAAAAATAAAAGTGGGTTCGCAAAAAATATTGGCACCATTCTTTGCTATAAAAGTAATAGGTGGCCCCAGTGATCATAACGGTGGTGAGCTACTGGGTATTCCATGGGCCTATAACCACAATGCCGATCACCCTGAACTTGCCGGATTTTCAGATCACTTTCCAATTGTTATAACGTTGGAATAATTTTATTTACACTTTTTCTCAAATTTGGCGGTTAAATTAAGTTTTACATCTGGCCAAGTTTTATTTTCATGAAGTGCCTTGCATGCTTCAGAAAGAGATTGCAATGCAGGGCCTAGGTTGAAATTTAGAACATCAATAATTCCTTCGGCCGTGAGAATATCGTTTTCAATATGAGATTCCATGATTAGTTTTTGTTTTTTGCCATTCATGTTGATTTCAACTTCAATATTTTTTTCAGTGGCATTCAGGACTTTGACCACAATATTTTTTTTCTTCATCAGCTTAAAAAAGCTATTTGAGATATTGGCATCTCGTTCAGGTTTATTGCTATTTACTGTCATACTGTCTAAGGTTGCAGTGATATTTTTTGTCACTCTTAAAATCGAATCGCCGGTCATTTTTCCCTTATATTTAATATCGTTAAATGTGCCCTCTGCCGGGGCCTTGGCAGGTGTTTTATAAGCGGTCCATTTAATACTGATGTTTTCCTTGTTGGTATTAAAAGTGCAATGCTCTTTGGCAAATACGCCAACACTTAAAAATAAAATAGACATCGTCGATAATTTTATTTTGCTAATCATGATAATCTCCTGTTGAATTTAATTCATTAGAAATTAAGGTGGCCTATTCGTCAAAAAATGATAATAAAAAATATGATTGAAGAATATCCGTTAGAATATTTTGTACCCTTAAATGGGAATCAGTTTTTACTGGGGAAAATTACTCTTTCGCCTATGAAAAAGGGGATGCAAGATTATTATCATATGGAGATTGATTTAGTTTTAACTGAATCCAAAAAAATATACCGACATATTGGAATATTTGATTGCCGTGAAAGCAAAGATGAGGCGATTGATCTTGCTATTCAGCGATTGTCAGAATTTGTAAGATCCAAAGAGTCATTAAAATGACTCTTTGACAGTTGAAGGTGTCGGGCCTTTGACTTTTTTTTATTCAAATCAATTTAAAGGCCAAATGAGAGAAAAAAACTTGGCATATTTTTTGCTGTATTAAGACTCGTGTGTGTTGGTTGTGAAATGAAAAGGATTTTTGTCTCACCTCCCAGATGTCTCTTAAAAAAGGCCTTGATTATTTCAGGGCCTTTTTTATACTAGTCACACCCTAGTAATAATTAAAAGTCAGCGCTTTATAAATTAATGAGCATATTCCTTTGGCCCCTTTCATGCTGAGATTATCAAAAAGGGGATTATATTCATAGATTCCGATGAAGGGGCGTAGGTGATGTCTTGTCATTAATTCAAGATAGGAAATTATAATCTTTTCTATTTCCCCTAAATCTACCCCGGTCCAGGCCGGAGCACTGACCGCTTCCATCAGAGATGAATTAATAATATCGCAATCTAAACTCAAAATAACATATTGCCCCTCTTCTAGTTTTAGAAGATTGAGATAGGAGATTAGGGATTGCTTTTTTTCATTCCAAATTTTTGAGTTGTAAAAATGGTTGTCTACTTCTTCATAGCTACTTTTAGGATTACAAAATAAAGCAGTTCCCCACTGAATACAGTCTACTTTTTTTTGCACTTCTTGTGCTTTTTTGGCGAGCTGTCTAAAAGGTGTTCCAGAATGGGCCAGGGAATCGTTTCGAGTATCGAGATGAGGGTCCAGATTGATCACTAATATTTTTTTCACTTGAGGGTGGGCGAGTAGTGCTTTAGACAAGGAATAAAAGTGATCGTGCCCTCCGCCTAAATGGAAATGGGGTAATATTCCTGGGCCTGATAATTCTTGTGAGGATATTGCTTTCAAAATGGATTGCGCTTGCGCCCTTTGACTTTCTTCAAAGTTTTCTTGTTCATTTTCCAATGATGTCACTAAAATTTTGGCCAAAATCATTGGAGTATTTTGGATCGTCGCTTTTTGAAGGTAGTTAAGCAAGGCCTCTGGCCCCCAAAGGGCACCCCTTCTTCCCCCATTTCGAATCACTCCAACATCACTAGGAGCAAGCAAAAAAAGTGAATCGATTTTTTTTTGTTCAAGATCAGAAGGATTTTCTGAGGTTGTTAAAAAACATTTTTGAAGAGAAAACTGAGAGCGGTTTTGCAAATGGTCAAAGTTATTTATAAAATGACTTGAAAAATTTTTGTTCCACATTTTTTGACCCTCGTTCTTTTCCGGTATAGCATTAAAGTAATGCAGGAGATTGTCACAAATATTCCCACTATGGCGCAAGAAAAAAAATGGTACTTATTTATCGGGCCCCATCATATTGGCCCTTTTAATCAAGATCAAGTCGTCGATTTGTATAAAAAAAATAAAATTAATGCTGAAACGATGATTTTTTGTCAGGGAATGAATGAATGGCGCTCTTTGAATTCGCTGCCGGAATGGCGAGAACTCTTAATTTTTGATTTAGAAGAAAGAGAAGTGTCATTAAAAAAAGAATTATCTCAAGATATAAGAGAGGGGATTTCCAGGCAAATAAAAGAAGAAGAATTGAAAGAATTAATGAATACACCACAGTTAGATGAGATTCCTAGTATACCAATAGCTCCCAAGGCCCCTTCTGCTTATTTTCAAATCAAAGAAATGGCGAAAAATTTTGTACCTCCAAGGCCTCTAAAAAAAACTTTTAAAGAAAGCGATAGACCTCCTGTCTTTGAACCACCGCCATTTTCTGAACAAATTGAAAAGGCCCCGCTTAAAAATGAACAGAATCATTCTCCCCCCGTCGAGAAAGTCGAAGCGCAAGAAGAAAATTCTTCAAGAGATGAAGGGCCTTCTTTTGCCCAATTATTTTTTAAAGGGGCACTCTTTCTATCGTTGCTCACTTTTTTGGGAGTAATTGCCGCTTTTATTATTTTATCTCCAAAAGAAGATAAAAATATGGAAAAGATAATCGGGCAACTTCCCTCTTCCAAAAGGGCCAAATTACTGGCCATCACTCGCGAAAATACTCTTCCTTTTTTAAAAATAGGTTTAGAACTTTTGCAAAATGGCGAAAAGAATTCACCGCAATTTTTAATGTCTTTTAATCGCCAAGGGCCCTTTGTCATGAATGCAACTTTGACTTCTCTGCCTAAAAAAATTCTTTCTCTGAAAGCTGTTAATATGACAGCTAAAGGGAATGCAGGATTGCACTTTGCCCATTTTAAGAAATGGACTTTGGAGAAGGGAGTGGAATTTACTCCCGGGTTTTATTCTTTGGATTTAAAATTAGAGGCCAAAGGTCTTACTAATGGGACGCTAGAAACAATACAACAATGGGGTATTTTTAATTTTATACCGATGATTCGAGACTATAAAAACAGCTACAATTATCATGGGCTTTTTTGGTTGGGTGTCTCTGATGAAAAGTCTTTTGAGCAAAGTCTGGCACAGTTTTATAAAAAACTATTAGAAGAAAAAAGTCGTCCACTGCAAGAAAGGGTAGAGCGATGGAAAATGGTCAATATGATTTTGCTTAACCTGAAGGATTCATTTTTAACTTCACTAGGACAGATTAAAAGTGGCAAACAATATAGAGTTTACGAAAAAATCTATGTAAAAAAAGTGGCGCCTCCACTGCAACAGTTAATGATGACTTATATTAAGGAGAAAAAACAAACAGACCCTCTTTTTATTGTGGCAAAAGATATTGGAAAGCTTGGAGCAGATATGTCCGAATTGATTCGCTCAAAGGCGATCATTACTCCTCTCTTAAAAGAAGATTTAAAAAAAACGTTTGAAGAAAATTGGGAAGTTTCCTTTAATAGCTCAGTTACTCAGATAAATAAAATTGAATCAGAACTTCAAATTATTGCCCAAGAATACTCGCTGGAGTGATTTGAAAAGATGAACTAGGGGGTTTATACAGTTGATCAAAACTGTACTCTTCTTTGTTGTTTTTGATCTGGCATTTAATACTAGCACCAAAATATTCAGGATCGTGTTCAAAGAAAAGCTTGAGTTTATTTTCAAAAATAAATTTTAAAATGGCCCTTTTATCTTTAGTGCTGACTCCTGGGGCGATATCATAACCCATTACCCACGGGATATGGAGGTGGGAAGAGGTGGGAATTAAATCCGCCAAGTAAATCCACTCTTGGTCATAGGCATGCATCAGGTAAGGTGTGTGGCCGTGACTGGTTCTAAAATTTAATTGGTAATTTCCTTCTTTTAAAATAATTCCATTTTGACCTTCACACCAATGGACTTTATTTTCTTTGTTTTTCTTTTCAATTAAAGGAAGAAAAGTATGAAGTAAAAAAGATCCTGCATCTCTCTCTGTTGGGTTTTGGGCGTAATTAAAATGATCTTTATGAAGATGATAAATTGCATTTTTAAAAGAGGCCTCTAGGACATCATTTTTTTGGCAGGCAAGGCCTCCTACGTGATCAAAATGAAGATGACTGAGAATTAAATCGGTAACTTCATCGGGATCTTTTCCTATTAAATTTAAAGCTGCAATAAGAGGATCGGAAGGAGAGGTTATTGCAAATTGTTCATTGAATTTTTGACTGTGATAATCTCCGATGCCCGTGTCAATTAAGATCAAACGTTTTCCCACTTCAATACATAAAATTCTGAGTGAAAGAGAAATGCGATTTTGTTCGTCTGGCACTGCCTTTTTAGACCAAAGTGGCCTGGGGATAATGCCAAACATAGCGCCGCCATCAAGTTTGAAGTTTGCTGGATTGATAGAGTAATATTTTGCCAACATAAAATTATCCTTAAAGTTGATAAAGATGCGCAGATAAATTTGAACTTTATTTTGCCAAAAAATCAAGGGCCATTGGGCATTGTCCCTAGTAAAAAACAATAGAGCGGGATTAAAATTAAAACAATTTCATTTGAGCTAGGACATGCCCTAGTCTAATTTTGCTTATTCTTGTTTTTAAGAGGAGAGAGTATGAACATTCACGAGTATCAGGCCAAAGATCTGATGCGCAAGTTTGGGATCAAAGTACTAAAGGGTGGAGTTGCTAAATCAGCAGATGAGGCAAAGGAAGTTGCCCAGAAACTCAGCGGAAAAATTTGGGTTGTAAAAGCGCAAATTCACGCTGGGGGAAGAGGAAAAGCAGGGGGAGTAAAACTGGCCAAAAGTGTGGACGAAGTGAAAAAAGTTGCTTCTGAGTTATTAGGTAAAACTTTGGTGACTCATCAAACAGGCCCAGCAGGAAAAAAAGTTCAAACTCTTTTAATTGAAGAAGGCTGTGAAATAGACCATGAATATTACGTAGGCCTAGTTCTCGATAGAGCAACCGGGAAAGTTACTTTTATGGCGTCCTCTGAAGGGGGAGTGGAGATTGAAAAAGTGGCCCATGAATCCCCTGAAAAAATAATAAAAGTTACGGTTGATCCGGCCAGTGGTTACACTTCTTTTATCGGTAGAAAGTTAGCTTATGGAATTGGCATGAAAGGCGAAATGGTTAAAGAGGCCAGCAAATTTTTTGAAGGCCTTTATAATCTTTATATAAAATCAGATTGCACTATCGCTGAAATTAATCCTCTGGTCTCGACCAAGTCAGGGGAAGTGCTGGCGCTTGATGCTAAATTAAATTTCGATGATAATTCTTTGTTTCGTCATCCAGAAATTTTGGCGTACCGGGATTTGTCTGAGGAGAGCGAGTTAGAAGTTGAGGCCTCTGAGTTTGGGTTAACTTATATTTCGCTGGATGGAAATATCGGTTGCCTGGTCAATGGTGCAGGTCTGGCAATGGGGACGATGGATATTATAAAACTTCATGGTGGAACTCCTGCTAATTTTTTAGATGTCGGAGGTGGGGCCACCAAAGAAGCAGTTGAAAAAGCATTTTCTATTATTTTGACTGATAAAAATGTCAGGGCCATTTTGGTCAACATTTTTGGTGGAATTATGAAGTGCGATATTATTGCCGAAGGTGTGGTTGCTGCGGCAAAATCATTGGGGATTAAAGTTCCTTTGGTGGTAAGACTTGAAGGAACTAACGTCGCTCTTGGTAAAAAAATATTAAACGATTCAGGTTTGGCAATTACAGCTGCAGATGATTTAGCGGACGCAGCTAAAAAAGTGGTTGCCGCTGCAAAAGGAGCTTAATTTATGTCCATTTTAATTAATAGAGATACAAAGCTAGTAACCGTTGGTTTCACTGGAAAACAGGGAACCTTTCACTCTCTTCAGTCTCGCGATTATGGCACCAAATTTATGGGAGGTGTGACGCCGGGGAAGGGGGGAACATTGCATGAAGGTCATCCGGTTTTTAATACAGTTGAAGAAGCTGTTAAAAAAACGGGTGCAAATGCGGCCATGATTTTTGTTCCACCACCATTTGCCGCAGACTCTATTTTGGAATGCATGGATGCCGGAATGCCTCTGGTTATTTGTATCACCGAAGGGATTCCGGTTCTCGATATGGTGAAAGTAAAATCCGCTTTAAAAAGTTCTAAGACCCGTTTGATTGGGCCAAACTGTCCCGGAGTCATCACTCCAGGAGAGTGTAAAATTGGCATTATGCCTGGGCATATCCATATGCCGGGAAAAGTGGGAGTGGTTTCTCGTTCAGGCACTTTAACTTATGAGGCAGTTTATCAGCTGACTCAAAGAAATATTGGCCAGAGTACTTGCGTGGGCATTGGGGGAGATCCAGTTGCCGGTACCAACTTTATTGATGTTTTAGAACTTTTCCAAAAAGATCCCAATACTGATGCCGTCATTATGATTGGTGAAATTGGAGGAAGTGCAGAAGTCGATGCTGCTCGTTGGATCAAAAAAAATATGACTAAACCAGTTGTCAGCTTTATTGCTGGTGCCAGTGCTCCAAAGGGAAAAAGAATGGGCCATGCAGGTGCTATTATTTCTGGTGGTGATGATACTGCTGAGGCGAAATTTCGAATTTTGGATGAATGTGGAGTGGCAACTGCCAGATCCCAGGCGGAGTTAGGAAAAAAACTTGAAGAGGTCTTAAAGAAACGATAAGAATAAAAAAATTTTGGAGGAATTATGGCAATGGAAAAAACACTTAGCATTATTAAACCTAATTCTGTTGAAGATAATAATATTGGAAATATTATCGCTCGTTTTGAAAAAGAAGGCTTGCGAATTGTCGCCTGCAAACTAACTTGCTTGGCAAAAGAAAAAGCGGAAGGTTTTTATATTGAACATAAGGCCCGTCCTTTTTTTGGTTCCCTGGTGGGTTTTATGACTTCTGGCCCTGTTGTTTTATTAGCTCTTGAAGGCGAAAATGCGGTTGCTAAGAATCGTCAAATTATGGGAGCTACTAATCCTAAAGATGCTGCGCCTGGCACGTTGCGTGCTCTTTATGGCAAATCTATTGAGGCCAATGGAGTTCACGGCTCAGATTCACAGGCCTCGGCAGAGAGAGAAATTTCTTATTTTTTTGATAAGAATGAACTTGTCAAACGTTAACAGTCTTAATTTTAAATAGTTATACTCTTTTTTTTACTCCATAAATTGTATTTTTTACTGCAAATGGTGGCCCTAGTTGAGTGCGATAACGCCAAGTGCTATATTCTCCGCAAACTTTGTAGGAAAAGACAATATGTCAAAAACAGTGGATGCACGTTTTAAAATTGGAGACTTCGCAGTTTGTCCAGGGCATGGAGTCGGACAGCTTATCGATATTGAAGAAAGATTAATTGGCGCAGAAAAGAAATATTTTTTTATTATTAAAGTTATTTCTAATGGCATGACCGTTATGGTTCCAACCAGCAGTGAGAACGGTATTCGCGCTCTTGTTGGAGAGAATGAAATTTCTAAAGTATTTGAAGTGCTTAAAAATCACGATGTCTCGGTAGATAACTCTACTTGGAATCGACGCTATCGCGATTATATGACTAAAATTAAAACTGGTTCTTTAATTGAAATTGCCGATGTGCTTAGAGCGCTATTCTTACTTAAAAATCAAAAAAGTTTAAGTTTTGGCGAAAAGAAAATGCTCGATCAGTGTCGTGAACTTCTGGCCCAAGAAATTAGTATTTCTCAGGGAGGAGTGAAAAAAGAAGTTGTGCAAAATATCGATTCTTGCTTTGATTCTAAAGGGCCTTAATTTTTCTTTTCAATTTTCAATTGACTCTCATGCAGGTATTGTCTTTCTAAAATACTAGAAGGAAAGGCCATGACAGTTCGAGTTCGTTTTGCCCCAAGTCCCACAGGTTATTTGCATATCGGCGGTGCTCGTACCGCTCTTTACAATTATTTATTCGCCAAGAGTAAGGGCGGAACTTATATTTTGAGAATCGAGGATACCGACTTAGAGAGAAGCAAAAAAGAATACGAGGAATTGCAGATTGCAGATTTAAAATGGCTTGGCATTGAACACAACGAGGGCCCTGATGTAGGAGGCCCCTATGGGCCTTACCGGCAATCAGAGCGTTTGCCGATCTATAAAACTCATGCTGAAAAATTGATAGAAAAAGGCCATGCCTATTATTGTTTTTGTACACCAGAAGAGTTGGAGGCGAAAAAAGAAATTGCGGTGCGAGAATCCCGGGTGCCCCAATATGATGGTAAATGCCGCAATATAAAATTTGAGGAAGCACAAAATAGAATCAGCAGCGGAGGGCCCGCCTCGATTCGTTTTAAGGCCCCCCACAAGGCCTATGTTTTTATGGATGGGGTAAGAGATAGGGTAGTCTTTCCAGAAGGCATGGTTGGCGATTTTGTGATTATGAGATCAAATGGTCTTCCGGTTTATAATTATTGTTGTGTGATTGATGATTGGTTAATGAAAATAACCCACGTTATTCGCGCTGAAGAACATCTTCCAAATACACTCAGGCAGTTGATGCTTTATGAAGCATTTGAAGTCCGGCCACCGGAATTTGCTCACGTTTCTTTGTTAATCGGAAAAGATCGCCAAAAATTATCAAAACGCCATGGCGCCACTTCAGTTGCTCAGTATAAAGAAGAAAGTTATCTTCCCGAAGCAATGTGCAATTATTTGTGCCTACTAGGTTGGTCTCATCCAGGCGAAGTAGATATTTTTAAAAAGACTGACTTAGTTGGTGTTTTTGGAATTGAAAGATTTCAAAAGGCCGCGGCGATGTTTGATCTGGAAAAACTTCAGTGGGTTAATGGTCAGCATATCAAGGCCATGAATGCCCAAGAATTAATTTTAAAGGCCAAAGAGTTTATTCCCACTGATTCACCTTTTCATCGTCAGTCAGTGGAATGGCAGGAAAAGTGTTTAGATTTATTTAAATCGCAAATTCATTTTTTTAAAGATTTTGAGACACATATTGCCGAGATTTTTTCTAGAGAAGTGGTGGAAAATGAAAAATTGGTGGAAATTAATTCCTGGGAAACGACACCTCAAATTCGCCAGTATTTAAAAGAGGAAATAAAAAAACTCAAGGATAGTGGAGTGACATTTGTAAATGAATTACAAATCAATCAATGGACTGAACATATTAAAGGTGAACTTAAGATAAAAGGGAAGCCCCTTTTTATGGGCATGAGAGGTGTTTTGACAGGAAGAGATCATGGCCCAGAGCTTAAGTTTTTAATCCCTTTAACTCCCATTGAAATATTGGCAGATAGAATATGAATCCAGTCAAGGTCACTCTATTTAATAATCTTACTCGGAAAAAAGAAGAATTCACTCCGCTCGTTTCGGGGGAAGTTAAATTTTATTCTTGTGGGCCAACCACGTATGATTTCTTGCATGTGGGAAATGCTCGGGCGCTAGTTGTGGGAGATCTCATTCATCGAGTTCTTCGCACTCTCGGATATAAGGTCACCTTTACTCGAAATTTCACTGACGTTGATGATAGAATTATTGATAGAGCGAAAGAATTAAATGTCTCCCCCCTTGATCATGCTGATCGTTTTGTTAAAGAATGCCAGATTGATATGGAACACTTGGGCATGATGCCGGCAACATATACCCCAAAAGTTTCTGAGACCATGAAAGAAATAATTGTCATGATCGAAGATCTTATAAAAAACGGTTTTGCTTATGTCATTAATGGTGAAGTTCTTTATCATGTTCCGCTTTTTAAAGATTATGGAAAACTTTCGAAGGCCCAACTAGAAAGCTTACAGCACGGTATACGAGTGGAAGTTGATGGGCATAAAAAACACCCTTCTGACTTTGTTCTTTGGAAACCGACGAAGACTAATGAGGCAGCATCATGGGAGTCTCCCTGGGGATTTGGCCGTCCAGGATGGCATATTGAATGTTCTGCTATGGCAAAAAAATTTCTAGGGAAATCGATCGACATTCATCACGGAGGAGTTGATTTGATGTTCCCTCATCATGAAAATGAAATTGCTCAAAGTGAAGCGGCAAATGGCAGGGAATTTTGCCATCATTGGTGTCACAACGAATTTTTAAATTTTGGCGCAGAAAAAATGAGCAAATCTCTTGGTAATGTCGTTACCATTCGTCAATTTGTGGAAAAGTTTTCCGGGCAAGTTTTAAGGCAAGTTTTAATTTCTGTTCACTACCGATCAAAAATGGATTGGTCAGATGATGTCATCGAAAAGGGAATAAACGATGTAGAGCGAATTCATCAATTTGTCGTCAAATTTAATAAAGATAAAAATTCCAATCTCCAGGTAAAAAAAAGAGATAATTTATCTGAAGTTGAAAATGTACTTTCCTTAATGAAGGCAGAGTTGGCCAATGATTTTAACGTTCCTGGGGCCTTAGGACATTTCTTTGGTGCAATTCGTTTTTACAATAGAGAATTTAACAGTGAAAGGCCGGACAAGTTGATTTCAAAAATATTTGAAGAGATCATAAAATTTACCCAAGAGTCCACTGGCCTTATTAGTGTCAACCCTGAAAAAACTTTAAGTGATCTGGAAGTGATGAAAAAAAGATTATCTGGGGGGACATCAACCGACTCACAAATTGAAGAACTTATTACCAAAAGAAAAGAAGCGAAAAAAAATAAAGACTTCGCCACCGCTGATAAAATTAGAAATGAACTAATTTCGATGGGAGTGACCTTAAAGGATAATCCTGACGGGAGTATTACTTGGTCATATACTGGTTCTAGTTAAGATTCACTTGAAAACTCAACTGGGATCAGTATATAAATAGAGATGGCCAAAAAAAGTCCTTTTAAATTGGCACAGGAATTATCGCCAAAGGGCGACCAACCTGAAGCAATAAAAAAAATCACCGAGGCCTTTTTAAAAGGCGAAAAATATCATACCCTCTTAGGAGTAACTGGCTCTGGAAAAACATTTACCATGGCCAATGTCATCCAAAAAATTGGCAAAAAAACTTTAGTTATGGCCCATAATAAAACTTTAGCGGCCCAGCTTTATGCTGAATTTAAACAATTTTTTCCACAAAATGCGGTGGAGTATTTTGTTTCATATTATGATTACTATCAACCAGAGGCCTATGTTCCAGGATCGGATACTTATATTGAAAAAGATTCGGCAGTAAATGAGGAAATCGATAAACTTCGTCACTCGGCAACTCGCTCACTTCTTGAGCGAGATGATGTTATTGTGGTGGCCAGTGTCTCTTGTATTTATGGAATTGGATCTCCCGATGAATATCAAGAACAGCGTTGTATTATAATGGTGGGCGAGAAGATTGAGAGGGATCAATTTTTAAAAATCTTAGTTTCTATTCAATATTTACGTAATGATATGGATTTTGTCAGGGGTACTTTTAGAGTGCGAGGTGACGTAGTAGAGGTTTTCCCCCCTCATGAGGATAGCAATGTCATTCGCATAGAATTTTTTGATAATGATATTGAAGCAATTTCAATCGTCGATCCCCTTAGGGGAATCGTTTTACAATCTTTGAACAAGATTACTATTTATCCTAAATCCCATTATGTGGTCAGCGAGAAAAGATTAGAATTGGCGATTGCTGCTATAAAAATTGAACTGCGTGAAAGGTTGCAAGATTTAGAAAAAAAACAAAAACTAGTGGAAAAGCAACGATTAGAACAGCGAACCATGCTCGATCTTGAAATGTTAGAAGAAATGGGATTTTGTTCTGGAATTGAAAACTATTCTCGACATATGACAGGGGCGAAGGCAGGAGACCCTCCGCCAACTTTAATTGATTTTTTTGATAAAAATTTTTTATGTATTGTGGATGAATCCCACATGACTATTTCTCAGGTCGGGGGGATGTATCGTGGGGACCGCGCCAGAAAGGAAAATTTGGTGGAGTATGGGTTTAGACTTCCCAGTGCTCTTGATAATCGCCCTTTAAAGTTTGATGAGTTTGAAGAAAAAATGGATCAGGTTCTTTATGTTTCGGCCACTCCAGGAAATTTTGAATTAGAAAAAACTCACGGAGAATTTAGCGAACAGATTATTCGGCCAACGGGACTTCTTGACCCACAAATTGAAATTAAAGATGCAAAAAACCAAGTGGATGATCTTTTAGGTGAAATTAAAATTGAAGTCAAAAAAGGTTTTCGAATTTTAATTACAACTCTGACTAAAAAATTGGCAGAAGAGTTAACCTCATATTACCGAAATCAAGGAGTCAAAGTAAAATATTTGCATTCAGATATTTTAACAATAGAGAGAATGGTTATTTTGCGGGATCTTCGCTTAGGAGAGTATGATGTACTCGTGGGCATTAACCTTTTAAGAGAGGGTTTGGATCTGCCAGAGGTTTCTCTGGTTGCCATCTTGGATGCTGATAAAGAAGGCTTTTTAAGAAGTGAGAGATCTCTCATTCAAACAA
This sequence comes from Bdellovibrionales bacterium, assembly GCA_023250815.1. Classification (GTDB taxonomy): domain Bacteria; phylum Bdellovibrionota; class Bacteriovoracia; order Bacteriovoracales; family Bacteriovoracaceae; genus JAHEZZ01. The sequence continues at coordinate 7,077 of JAHEZZ010000034.1, read as the reverse complement.
TTGGACGGGCCTCTCGAAATTCAGAGGGCAGAGTTATTCTTTATGCTTATCAAAAAACCAAAAGTATGGAGAAAGCAGTTAGCGAAACTCTAAGAAGAAGAAAAATACAGGCCAGTTATAATCAGCAGCATAATGTTACTCCTAAAACTATTTCAAAAAATATTTCCGGGGGAGTCATAGAGACATTGAGAGGAAAGAAAAAAGACAATAAAAAAAGTGAACTGATTGATTTTTTATTGCCTGCGGGGACCTATGAAGAACAGATTAAAATGATCGATAAACAAATTATTGAAATGAAAAATGAAATGAAAGAACTTGCTCGTAATTTACATTTTGAAGAGGCGGCAAAGTTGCGTGACCAAATAAAAGTACTAAATGAATCAAAATTAATTTTACTTTAGGACACGTCCTAGTTGTTATTTTCTGGATAGAGATATTGCCCTAGAGCATATAATCTATTTCGGCATTCTGCAGAATCGGGATAATCCAGCAAAACCTCTTGAAGTTCAAGGCCTAATCCCAAATCAATAACATAACGGTCTGCTTCGATTTGTGATTTTAATGTTTCAATTGACCTAGCGTAATGTTGATTTAAGATATGGCCTAATTCATGTGCCAAAATGGCCAATCCCTTGTCAGGAACAAGTGCCTGAAGCATTCGTTGCAGATCAGGGAAAACCATAATGATGTTGCATTTATCTTGAAGTGATATTGAACAACTGTAGAGCGCATTGGCCTTTAAAAAATAAATTTTCTCATGGCGTATTTTTTCCAGTTGGCCATCAGAAATCAGAGCGAATAATTTTTGAAATGAATGAATGATATATTTGTTTTCTTTAATCCACTCATGATGGGGCAGGAGTAAAAAATCATCCCAAAAGGTATCTCGAATTGATAATTTTTTTATTGCTTTATTTTTATTAAATATTTTATTAAACATGATTTCATATCGGAATGATTTGAAAAGCTAGTGAATCTCTCGGGTACTGTTGGCCTTGAAATGGAAAACTTTACCAAGTGAATTTGTGCTAAATCTAATAGACAATAGAAGAATGAAATATCTGAGTATTGTACTTATGATTTATGCTTCGCAGAGCTTTTGTAAAGAAGCTTCCGAGGCATTTATTGTAAAGTTATATAACACCAGTATCAGAGTTATTTCACCTGATCATTTTGTAGAATCAATTAGTGTCATTGTGGAAAATAAATCGACTTCTAAAATGATTGGTAAATTAGTTAGAGAAAAAGGCGAAGTCGTCAATTTCTTTTCGCTTTTACCTGAAGAGCATGGAGCTGTGGAAACAAAAATAACTAAAGAACAAAGACTTTTTTATGTTCCAGTGAGTCCTGCCTTTCAAACAATAGAACTTCTTTTTGGAAAAGATGCCTATGAAATACCACCTAAACTATAAAGTTAATAAAACAGTTTTGGTTATTTCAGATTTACATCTAAGTGCCGGTCTTTTTATTGGTGCTAAAAAAAATGATCTTGAAGATTTTCATTCGGATCGTGAGTTAATTGAATTTATAGAATTTTATTCCAGAGACCAATATGCCTCAATTCCCGTCGAAATAATTATCAATGGAGATTTTTTAGATTTTTTGGCGGTTCCTTATGTCCCTTATCACGAAGATGAATATTGGAGCGAGGAGGCGGCCTTATCTAAGCTTAAATTAATTTTAAATGCTCATACAGAAGTATTTGACGCTTTTGAAAAATATTTAAGATTGCCGCAAAAGAGGGTAACTTATATTTTAGGCAATCACGATGCGGAAATGATTTTTGAAAAACTTCAAGAAGAGTTTCTTGCTTTCTTTTCTCCTGCCGCAAGATCACAAATTGAAATTAGAAATTTTAATTTTATAGAATATATCCCTCTTCCAGGGATTCTTATTAAGCATGGCCATGAATATGAATTGGCCCACCATGTTTCAATTGGTGAAAATATTGTGAAGGATGAAAATGACAGGCGGTATTTTTTGCCACCGTGGGGATCTTACTATGTTACCCGAGTTATAAATCGATTTAAGTCTGAACGAAAATATATAAATAGCGTTAGGCCAGTGAGGACATTTTTAATTCATGGGATCCTTTATGATACCTTTTTTACAATTCGTTTTATGCTCGCTTCTGCTTTTTATTTTTTAATGGTGAGGTTTATATTTTTATTTAGAGATGGTATTGGGCCCAAACGACTTTTTAATTATTTAAAGGAAGAGTTGAGACTATTTCAAGACTTTGAAAATTTAACCGAAGAATTTTTACTGGAAAGAAATGATCTTAAAGCTTTTATTGTCGGCCATAGCCATGATCCCATATTTAGAATTTATCCCCATGGCCCAATTTTTATCAACACAGGGACATGGACAAAAATGATCAATTTAGATTTTGATAAAAGAAATAAAGATTCGCTACTGACTTTTGCTCAGATAAATGTCGTTGAATTTGAAAAAGAAGGAAAAATGACCGAAGATCTTTCCATCAATCTCAATGCCTGGAGGGGGAACGACCATCTTCCTTACGAAACTTTTTAATGGCCAGATTATTTTTTTATAAGTATTTTTTCTACTTTTTCTTTTAAAATAGCGGCAGAGAATGGCTTTACAATAAAGTTGCTGACTCCTGCTTTAACCGCAATAACCACGTTTCCCTGTTCTGCTTCGGCAGTAACCATAAGAAAGGGTAGTGCTTTTAAATTATCAGTGGCCCTGATTTTTTTTATGAGATCAAGGCCTGACATTTTAGGCATGTTCCAGTCAGAAATAATAAATTCAAAAGGCTCGTTTAATCCAACATTTTTTTCAATCAGGGCAAGAGCAACGTCTCCATCATCTGCTTCATGAATATTGGTAAATCCAAGTTGCGTTAACATGTTTTTAATAATCTTTCTCATCGTGGCCATGTCATCGACAACAAGAATTTTTATACTGGCCTTGAGTCCCATTTTTCCGCCTTAATTTAGATCACGAAGCTTTTAAGGTTTTTTCAGTTTTTATTAAATAACTTAAGCTTTCATATATTGTAGCTCCGAACTCAAATTCAAGTCCAGGGACAAAGTTTTTGTTTTTCAGATTTTGCAGAACACTTTGAATTGAACTTGCCTGGCCGGTAATTCTCCCAGAAGAATACTCAAATATATGTGAGACAGCTCCTAAAAGAAGGGCCAATGGTTCAATATGCAGGCCTTTTTTGCTATTGGGATACCCTCGTCCATCATTTCTTTCATGATGTTCTAAAATTATCCGCATAGTTCGATCGGATAAATTGATTCCGCATTTTTTTAATAAATGTTGTGTGAGCCCCGGGTGTTTTTGATAACTTTTTCTATCTTCTTCACCTAGCTCTAGTTGGTTGCTTATGACAAATCTGTGATCAAGCTGGGTATGTCCTAGGTGGTGAAGTAGAGCGGCGCATATTAGGTCTCCAAGGGCAGCATATGATTTAATATTAGAATTTTTGGCCAAAAAATATGAAACTGCACAAATTCGATTTGTCAGATTATCGCTGATTAATAATTTAGATGCTAAATAAGCTGCTAAACTGACAGTGTGAGAAACGGTTTGAGGAAATAAAATAATTTCCTCCCGGGCCTTATCAATCAAAGGAAGATAGTTAGAAGTTATAATGCATTTTTCTAGCTCCGAAGATAAGGTGAAGGTCTCTTTTTTTTCTTCGTTGTCAGTATCATTTGTAGAAATATTTTGCTTTGTTTCAGTGACTTCAGTATTTATTTCTGTTGTATTGTTATTTTTTTGAAGGGAGGGGATGTCTTCTTCTTTGAGTTCGACATGATTTAAAAAGGTCCTTTTTTGCCTTATGCAAATAGCGAGGGATCCCCCTCTTTCTAAAACAAATTTTAACAGATCATTTTTGTCTGAGGTAAAAGGCGAGTTTCCTTCTAGGAAAAGTGAAAATTTTTTAATTTGAGGATTGAAAACAAAAAGAGTGAAAGGAAATATTTTGCCATTCTTTAAAACCATTCTATCGATCAAAAAATATTCTTGACTGGCCATATTCTATCCCGCCTTTTTAAACCAAGAGCTAATTTTATCAAAAATACTCGAAGATACTTCAGGTTTTTCTTTTGCATTTTGAATCGATTTATAATTTCCACTGGGCGCACTTTTATGACTATAATCCAGATACATGGTTCTTAAAGATTCCATCAACACCTCTACTCGTGGTGCTTTTTCTGCGCTTAATCCCTGGCCAAAAATACAAAATGCAAATCCCATAGATTTTGTACCTTCGAAAAAAGGATAAATAAAAAAGACCTCTTTTGCTTGGAAGGTTTCGTCTGACCAATAGGGAAGCATTAGTTTTTTCCACATTTCAAAATAGAGATGTTTATAAGTTTCAAATTGTTGCTTTATTAAATCAGTGTCAACTTGATAAACTATTTCAATCGTCTGAGTTTCGGTATTGAATCTAAAAAAAACAGAGTGCCCTAAATATTCTCGCAAAATCATTTGCCCAATGTTGCTATAAATTTCTGCTTCATTTAATTTTTTATCTTCAATTAAATTTAATGCAAGGATTGCAAGTTCTAGCCCTTTAGAGTCGGGAGGGTATACAGTATCTGTTTCTTCTTTGATTTCTTTGTTGTTGTTTTCAATTACTCTTTCGCTAATTTCAACGCTAAAAGGAACAGCTCCTTTTACTTTTGAATTATATTTTGCGCCACCTGCACCGCTTTCCACAATCTGATAAGCGTTTTTTACGGCGTCTCGCCCATATTTTTCAATCAGGTCAAATTCTTTTTTTAAGCGGCCATAATCAATGGTTTGTTCCCCATAGTTTATTTTTTTAATGATCAGTTCTTTTTCATATTGTTCTTTGGCAAACTCCTCTAATTCTTCTTGTGCTTCTGGAGTAAGTTTTTCCCAGTTTCCCATGTCATCTTCTTTTCGCATTTCCCGTTCATGGTGTTTCTTTTCAACTTCTTCCCTAGCAATCCATTCTTTTTCATTTTGATCATCTTCTGATTCATTGTTCTTTTTCTTTTTTACTTTTAGGTAGTCTTCAGTATTATCAGCTTCTTCTTTTTCTGCTTCATCGCTATCTGTCTTTTCTTCTTCAGGCGCTTCTTTTCTTTTTTTCCTCTCATCGAACTCCTCTGCTTCGTTTTCTAATCTCTCTTTCGTCACTTCTTCATCAGTATAAGCAGAGTCATGATCCATGTCCTCTTCGCCATCCTTGGGGAAATCCTCTGTTTCTTCATTTTCTTTTTTATCTTTGGGGGACGGGTCTTCTGCTTCTAAATGAAGATTCATATCAGTTGAGTCTTCGCTTAAAATGTCCGATTCTTCTTGGGGGGCCATACCTGAGTTTGAATGATCTTTTTCGAGGTCAAGGCCCATGTCTGTTGAGTCAGAGCTGGCCATATTTCCAGGGCCCTCTTTTGTCTTTTGGAAGTCCTCTGAACGATCATAAGTATCAATGTGCTCTGCTGTGCCATCATGGGATTTTTTTTCTTCTTCTGGATCTATTTGATCGGTATCTTTATACTCATCTTGTTCTTCTGATTCAATATCTTCTTTCTTTTTCTTTTTTATTTTTTCAGTATCCTCAATTTCATCCTCTCTTTTTAACAGATCTGATGCCGATTCATCTTCAAAGTCTAATTGTGACTGATGGTCTTTTGAGTTTTCTTCCGTTTCCTCTTCTGCTTTTTCATTGTTTTCAAAGTCGCTTTTTGTTTCCTCATCCTCTTGCAATTCACTGCGGTTCAATTTTCCTTTCATATAGGTATCAATTTTTTCTTGGCCATTTTCGCTCGAGTTATCCTCATCGTCCTCGAATTCTAGTGCTCCTTCATTATCGTTTGATTTTTTATTTTGAGAATCTTCATCTCTTCTTTCTATATTATCTGAGTCATTATCGTCTGCTTCTAAATCCAATTTGCTACTGGTGATTTTTCCTTTTAATACATCGTCAATGATATTGTCATTCTTCTCATCATTAGCTTCTTCGTCAGCTTCTAGATTTAATTCACTAGTAGAAGTTTCTCCCATGTAATTTGTTTCAATTTTTGATTTTTCTGATTTTTTTGTTTCGTAGAGATCCTCTTCAAGCTCATCTTCTTTTTTTTCTTTTTTAATTTTTCCTTGATAATGTGAACTATATTTATCTTCAGACTTTTTTTCTGTTGGTTCATTTTCTTCTTCTGGATCGTCAAAAACCAAGGCATTGCTTTTCTCGGTTTCATTTACCATGTCATCTATGGCCAAAGAATTAGTGGCATCTTTGGTCTTTTTTAGGTCCATATTATTATCGAGTTTCAATTGCCCAACATCGTTAGTTTTTAAACTCATTTCTTTTGGTTTTTTATCTTCAGAGGGGAGTGCCCGAAGCAGAAGTTTTACTTTGTACATTAAAGATTTTGGTACAATTGGTTCGAGAATGTATTCGCTGAGTCCAAACTTCATCATTTTTTCCAGCGATTTTTGGGGTATTCTTTGCTTCGTTACTAGCATCACTTTGGAGTTGTTTTTGATGAGACGTTTTCCATGTGTCTTAAGAAGCAACGCTGTTTTTTTAGCTTCTGTAAATAAGGTTAGTGAGGCCCCAATCGTGGGAATCAATTGCATTGCCTCATCCAAATTTTCCACCGTCATTATTTCGATATTTTCGATATCAGCAACAGGAGCGAGAATGTCTTTGAGTTGTCTCAAAGATTCCGTCATTGGCTCAATGAATATCAATGGTCTTTTTGCCATTTTTTCTTTTGTTAATTATTTTGTTGCGACCACACTATTTATCGACGAAAATAGGGAAAAGATTCAGATTTAATGTGAAAAAAGTTTTTAATGTATGCAGCATTCTAAAATTAAAACTAAAACACTATCATCGGATGTTGTTCTTCCTTTCAATTTATTTCTTAAGGTCAATGAAAAGTTTTTGCTTTATGTTAGAACTGGAGATGAATTAACTGCCGATCGTTTTAGTAAGCTCAAAACTAAAAAAATAAAAGAGCTATTCATTCCTTCTGAAGATGAGTCTCAGTATCTCAAATTTCTAGATGTCTTATTAAGTAGTGGTAGTGATGAGAAAAAGTCAACTACTGCACGGGCGCA
>JAHEZZ010000159.1 GCA_023250815.1 Bdellovibrionales bacterium | reverse complement strand
GGCGAAGTATTATACCAAAAATGCATTCAGTGTCATGGCAAAGAGGGGCAGGGTGACGCTGCTCAAGGGGCGCCAAAGCTCGCTGGACAATACGCATGGTATTTGGAAACTCAGCTTAAAAATTTTAAAAATAAAGTTCGCAGTAATCCAAAAATGGAACCTTTCTTGGCGGGGTTAACGGAGGCCAACTTTAAAGATTTGGCCGCTTATATCAGTAATTTAAAATAACTATTGAATATACGACTTGATCAAGACATAATTTTCTAGGACACGCTCTAGTCTGTGCCACAAAAGGGAATTTTAATGGCCGAAAAAAAAATGAAAAAAAAAAAGACTGTCAAAGGTGGGAGCTCATCTAAGGCGGGCAAAAAAAAATCCCATAAAAAAAATATTTCTGAGGGCAAAGGCCCAACTGCAGTAGTTAAGCGGTCGATTAATTTTCGTCAGGTTGATGATGAAAAAGAGATTCGTGCGGTTTTTGATTATAATATTGATGCTTTTTCAGACACCCCTGATTTTCACTGGGGGATAGGTGAAATCAAGGAAGAATTAAAACATGGTTGGGAACTCCATGCCGTGCTTTTAGGAGAAGAGGTTATCGCAGCGGTCTTTTTAAAATTGGAAAATGCCATCTTGCTTTCTAAGAATACGGCAATCAAGATGCTCTATCAGGGAAGTGGTTTTTCCCATCAAATTAAGGCCTTTGTAGAGAGCAAAGCTAAAGAAATGAAGGCCCGTAAAATTATTCACTACTGCCGCATTGATAATTTTCGAATGTACTCATTAAATGAAGGCCATGGTTATAAAAAGACCAATAAAAAGCAGCCGGATGAGCAAGTTGTTGAGTGGGTGAAACTGATAAAATAGCCTTCTTCGAGGGAAAAAACAAAAAAATTGCAATCGCATGCAAAGTGATATAGACAAAGCACAAATTTTTTAAAATAATTGTTAAAATAAAAAATAAAGAGTGTTAACTGTTAACACTTAATTGATGGAGGATCACATGGCAAAAAAAGCCACAAAAAAAGCAACCAAGAAAGCGGCCCCAAAAAAAGCTACAAAAAAAGTTGCTAAAACAACTAAAAAAGTAGTTTTAAAGGCGACAAAAAAAGCTACGACAGCAAAAACTGCTGCTCCAAAAGCAACAGCTAAAAAAGCTGCAACGCCTGCTGCTAAAAGAAAGCCAAATGCCGCCTTCATGAAGGCCTTAACTCCTTCTAAAATTCTAGCTGAAATTGTTGGAGAAAAAGCTCTTCCAAGAACTGAAGCGATTAAAAGAATTTGGGATTATATTAAGAGAAACGCTCTTCAAAATCCTTTGAACAGAAGAAACATTAAAGCTGATAGCAAATTAAAAGATTTGTTTGGCGGTAAAGGTGAAGTTTCTATGTTTGAACTTGCTACAATCGTCGGCAAACACCTTTCATAATATAATTTGAATTAATAAATAAAAAGGGCCCAATTTTTGGGCCTTTTTATTTTTTTATTTTAAATCGATCGAGGTTTTTTAGTTTTTGCAAAATAAGTGGGTCGATATAGGCCGAGTGCTCAGAGAGTTTAATAAGGGCCTCGCAGTTAAGAGTAGGATTGCCATTTTCAAATTCTCCGATTCCGGAAAAATAATTCAAACAACTTCGGGCATAAAAATCAAAATATTCAGGAAAATAAGTTTTAAAACGGTCTAGGATAATTTTTATTTTTTTAAGATCAAAATGGGCGAGCAAATTATCCGGCAAAAAGTCCTGCTCCTTAAGTGTTTTCAAAACTTCTTGACGTCTTTCAAATTTTTCACCCAATTTGGTCAGACGTGCCCAGGCCTGATTGAAAGTGTCCCCCACCTCGGGGCCATCCAGTAAATAACTGATCAGATAAGCATCCTGTTCTCGCTCACGAGTGAGATGCTTGAGTTCTAAAACTAAATAAGCGGTTTCTCTTACTTGGCGGTTGCTGGAACTTAGTTGATGGTGGAGATAATCATTCATGGCACTGAGGCAGTGGTCTGATACAGTCCCAGTTAATTTAATGCGGGCCTCGGGAGTTTCTAGATATTTTAGCCCTAAACCCATCAAGTGATAAAAGGCGGCATTTTTGACATTTTCTCTGAGGCAATAAATGGCACCAAATCGATCGGAGAAGGCGGCCTTGAAAAATTCATAGGAATGAGCGGTTAGATTTCCTTTTGTTACTGGCGCCTTTTTTATCGCCGAGCTTTCTAGCTTTATAACTTCTTCACCGTCGGGGTTGTTATTCAGGGCAATTTTTTGCAATAATTCAGCGAAGGCCAATCCAAGCTCGACATAAGAGGGAATAACCAGGTCTGATTTTCTCCAGGCCTTTTCCAATTCATTTTGGCAGTAAGGGTATTTTTCTTTGACGCATTCTTGGAAATAATTAATTAAATATTCACTTCTTTTTACGGCAAAAATTTCGCTCTCTTTAATCTCAATCCAATCAGAAAGATTTTCAATTTGCGCTAAAGTATTTTGTTTAAAATCTCGTTTGCTCATTTTAGAAAAGGCCATTCCTTCCGCCATATTTTGCACCATGGCCTTCCAAATAGGGCCCCGTTCGGAAGGCCGAATGTCCTTGGCATGAAGAAAGAATTCCTCGTAATTTTCCTGGCGCTCCAAAATTTCTAAATCTTTCATGGAATAATTCAGATCAAGACCGGGATTTGTCTGAGCATTTTTAATAAGAAGTAGAGAAGTGAGCAATATTTGGAACCAACGCACCATGTGTGTCCCTACTGGAAAATTCAAACCTGATAATACCAATTCCACTAATTAATGCTGGAATTGGTATAAGTATATAGTAATGGGCCAAGCTCTCTCTCGTCAATCATTCTCAAGTAGAATAAGGCCACAATTTAAGCTAAATTCTAGGGGTTTAAAACACCGTTATTTTGGGGCCTATATGGGAAATGTCACCACTTCTTCTGGATTAGCAGAACAGTTTAAAATAATTCCTCTTATTAAAAGTCATGAATTTAAATTAGAGGATAGTGATTGGAAGATTTATTACTATGAAGAGTGGGGTACATTTAAACAAGAATGGCAAGATTCAATTCTTGCCTATCTCCTTTCATCTTTTGCCGCTGACAAAAAGAGGGAAAAATTTAATTCTTCAGAAATGGATTTTAGATTTTTGGGTGATTTAAATGGCATGCCTGTGACTATCGCCTTTTTTTTTAATTTAAAAGAAGTTAGGCTTGCTTCGCCTCGCTTAAACACAGAACTTTTTTTACTAGAAATAATTAATCCTGAAAAATTACATGAGTCTACTCGCCAAGATTTTAAAATGTTGGAGAGGCATACTGAACTTATGGCCTCACTTCGCTCTCGCAATTTTATCAGTTCCTTGCAAGAAATAACGATGCGTTTTGCACTTCCCGATATGCTTTTTGATTCAAAGTTTCAGGAAATTGAAGTGCAGAGTGATGCACTGGTTTTGCGATTATTAACTGAACTTCATCGTTATCGTCCTAAATTATTTGAAAAGTTTACCGACTTTGCTTTGGGATTAACTGCTCAATATGCCATTTTGCGCATTCATCTTTTAAAATTTTTGGCCATTTTACCTTCCCTCGATCACGATCAAACAGGCGATGAATTGAAACGAGTTTTGCTTGAGGCCCTGAGACGACTTCGGCGTGATCATTTAAAAGCGCAATTTTATAAAAAAAGGGGTGAACTTAAGGCGCTGCCTTCTTGGCTTGATTTTATTTTGCGAGTGGGCGCTATTTTATGCAAAATTATTCCCCCAAAAATGCTTGCCAATTTAGTACGCAAGTCGGTTAAGACGATGGCCAAAAGATTTATCGCAGGGGAAACAATTGAGAAGGCCAGCGATTCCCTTAAGGCCCTGAGAAAAAGCGGGCGAGACGCCACCCTTGATCAGCTAGGTGAGCTGGTGGTCAGTGAATCTGAGGCTGATCATTATTTTAACGAAGTGATGAAGCTTATTCGCGGCTGGTCTTTGCATGTAACCCGTGGGGAAAAAAATAAAGCGGGAATTAATTGTGCTCATGTCTCGATTAAAGTCTCTGCTCTTTGCAGTGATTTTCGACCTCTTGATTTTGAGGGGACTTATCATAAAGTGGCGCCGAGATTGCAGGCCTTGCTTCTCTCAGCTCGTGAAGAAGATGTTTTTATCAATATCGATGCCGAACATTACCATTTTAGAGATTTAGTTTTTGATATTTATCGAAAAGTTTTATTAAGTACACCTGAGCTTCATGATTTTTCTGCGACTGGAATTGTTCTTCAGGCCTATCTCAGAGACGCTTATCCTCATTTTTTGCAAATTTTAGAACTGGCGAAAACTCGTGGATTAATTATGCCTATACGTTTAGTAAAAGGGGCCTATTGGGATGCTGAAACGGTGGAAGCAAATGCTCAAGGGCATAACCCTCCACAATTTTTAAATAAAGAAGAAACTGATTTACATTACCGTCAATTAATCGTGAAGATTTTCGAATCTTATCCTCATCTTTCTCTTTGTTTGGCCGGCCATAATTTTTCAGATCACGCTTTTGCCGAGGTATTAAGGGAGAGATTATTTCCCACTGTTTTGCCAATTGAGCATCAGTGTTTGCATATGACTTATGAGGCCTTATCTACTGCTTTATCTGAAATGGGATGGGCGGTGAGAAATTATATTCCAGTGGGAAGTTTATTAGTGGGAATGGCCTATTTGGTCCGAAGAATTATGGAGAATTCTTCGCAGCTTGGAGTGCTGACGATAATGCGATCCCATAAGAAAAATCTTCATTTAGTTTCTGCCAGTAATATTCATAAAGAAAAAATAAACAAGGGAATTTTGGATAGAGACGTGGGCATGGCCCAGCTGACCAGTGATTTTTTTAATGTTCCTCCGATGTTGACCTATTTGCCCCATCATAAAAGAAAAATTGAAGAGGCCTTTTTTTTGATGTCTGAAAAATTGAAGAAAAAAGAGATTGGCAATTTTAAAAATTCTTTCCTTCTTCACGGCGAAAAGAAAAAAATTATTTGCCCCTCGGCACCTGAAATTGTAGTGGGAGAAATTAATTTTGCAAATGAAGGCGACTGCGATAGGGCCGTTTTTGAATTAGACACTTGTTATAATCAGGGGAAATGGGCGAAGCTTCGGGCAGAACATCGTATTGCTCTTATTTTAAAGAGCGCTTTGATAATGACCGAAAAACGCACTGAGCTTGCGGTCTTGATTTCTTATGAGTCGGGAAAATCGGCGATCGAAGCTTTGGGCGATGTCGATGAGGCCATCGACTTTCTCAATTTTTACGCTCGAAGTGAATGGCGTTTAAATAAAAAATACTCGGAACTTCATTCGCGAGGAGTAGTGGCGGTTATTTCTCCCTGGAATTTTCCTTTGGCGATTCCGTGCGGGATGGTGAGTGCCGCCTTGGTTGCCGGAAATACTGTGGCCTTCAAAAGTGCTCAGCAGACCCCCTTAATTGCCAGTGCCCTCACTGATATTTTTCATCTGGCGGGAATTCCTGAAAATGTTTTGATCCATCTTCCTGGCCCGGGTACAGAAGTTGGCCAAACGTTAGTGAATCACTCTCGCATTGCGGGAATTGTTTTTACCGGATCCATGAGAGTGGGCATGATGATTGCTCATAACGCTGGCAAACGTTTGGTTAAAAACCATTTATTTAATATCGAACTTCCGGTCAAAGTAATCACTGAAATGGGGGGGAAAAATGCTTTGATTGTCACTGCTAATGCAGAATTAGATG
>JAHEZZ010000033.1 GCA_023250815.1 Bdellovibrionales bacterium | reverse complement strand
TAGATTGAGAAGTGATTGCCCTCTTATGAGTGGTATTAATTTGTTTCTAATTGCCGCCATATCGGTATAGATCCCGTGATCGTAACTGGCCCCCAAAAATATTGCTAGTTTTACTCCAAACTCCTTAATTACATAGTGTTCATTCCCTGTAATCTTTTGATTGTTTTTTACTAAATGAGGAAAACTTTTTTTAGTACTGCGGTCTTGCCACCAAAAATTATCCATATCTAAAATAGTATTTTTGATTATATTGATAATATTTTCTTGAAAATTTTCCCAGAATTTACATTGTGTTTGAATCAAAATATTTTTACCAAGTTGTTGAATAAATAATCCTGGTAATAAATCGGCCTCGCCAAAGCATAGATAAAAGTTATCTCTTCTAAAGTTTTTTTTTCTTTTCTCAATCGCCATTTTTAAGCGAAATTCAATATCATTTTCAAAGCAATTTAGTTTCGATGTCGATTTTACATTGGCCCATAATCTGGCCTTTACTTTTTTGTGGTTTTTATCATTAATAAAAATAGAGCTGTTGTTATTTTTAGAATATTTAATTAAAAAATCATCGGGGAATTTATCACTGAAATTGTCTTGAGTAATCCAAGGATGTCCTTTTTTAAGATGTTTAACAGTTTGTGGATGAAGAACTACTTCTGGAATTTGTTCAATGGATTGTGGGATTTGATTTTGTTTCATCGCTTTTTTTATTGTTATCATTTGAATTTAATTGTTCCATAATAGCATTCTCTACTAAAAGAATAAGGCGATTGGAAAGTTCGAAAGGGTCAGCTATCTCATTTAGTCCATATTTTGTGAGCAATTTTTTGTGCCCTTTAGAGATTTTATTAAAGGGGTCAAGCTCACCACAAAGTTTTTTAAGCTCTTCGATTTTGCGATCTAATTGAGAATTATTCATGTATGAAATTTTGAATTAAAATAAACATTTTGAATACCAAAAAGTGATTGCTGGGCAGTATAAATTAGCATTATGCTTAATTCATTTATCATTTTCATACTCTTTCTTCTGACTGTTTTTATAACCTATTCTTTTTTTTCCTATTCATTTTTAAATGAAGTGATTTGGAAAATTTTTAATTTTGTAGTTCAAATCAAAAAAAAATTTCAACAGGTCTTTGAACTATCGGTCGTCATTAATGGAAAGTTGCTAATTTTATTTTTGCAAAATGTAATCAATCAAAATCAGCAACTGCTAAAGTCCAACCCTCAAATTCCAAGTTATAAATATTTTTCTGAAATTTTAGATGAGCTTATTTCCTTTCAAAAAAAATATGGAGTCAATATTCAAAAACAGCTTCTTAGTTTACGCTCTTCTCTCGCCTTAGATTTGCAATTTGAGCAAGATCTTTTTGTCACTGTAAAAGCGCATATATTGCAACTTTTGTTAGGCGATTTTGCCATTCTCTCACTTTCATTTGGCGCTCAACGAATATTGGGTTTTTCTTCAATAATTTTAAATTTTTTTTTAGTTTTATGGCAAGTCTTTGGCATTTTTCTTGCCCTTTATGTGTCAAAAAAAGTAATGAAGGGAAATACTCGTGGACTTTTTTTGAGTTTTAAATTTTTAAGCAAAATGGAAATTTATAGTGGAGTGCTAATTTCTTCCACTACTTTATCAAAAAATTTGAATCAGGCCGATTTGTTATTTTTAAAAAATCTTCCTGATTATGCTTTTTTGGCAAATGGATTAGAGCAGCAGCTCACCCAATGGATTAAAACAGGAATCAATCCTGCGCCATCTTTAGGGCTTTATTATTCAGAGTGGGAGTTTCGCCAAAAACAGGCACTTTTAAAGATTAAAAATCAACTTTCTCTACTTTCATTCGCACTTCTTATCCTTTTTAACTTACTTCCTTATTTGTTCTTAGTTCTTTTTCTATTATTTTCTAAGTTTAATTCTTAGAAGCTGTTGAAAAGAAGAAATTTTACGATTAGATTCTTTTTTATTTTCTTATTAAAAGGACTAACAAGATGGCGACTCCGACAGGTAATGTTAAAAATGATAAGCAAATTATCTACACAATGCACAAGGTAGGCAAAGTTTATGGTGCAAATAAACAAGTCCTTAAAGATATCAGTCTTTCATATTACTTTGGGGCCAAGATTGGAGTGCTTGGACTAAATGGCTCTGGGAAATCAACTCTTTTAAAAATTTTGGCCGGTATCGATACGGATCATTTGGGCACTACTAATTTATCCAAGGGATATACAGTTGGGTATTTAGAACAAGAACCTCAACTTGATCCAGATAAAACAGTTATGGATATTGTAAAAGAGGGTGTTTCTCAAATCGTGGCCCTACTAAAAGAGTGGGATGAAGTGAATGAAAAATTTGCCACTGCTCAAGACGATGAAATGGACAAGCTTTTGGCCAAACAAGCAAGGCTACAAGATCAACTTGATGCTTGTAATGCTTGGGATCTCGACAGTCGCCTGGAGCTTGCGATGGATTCTCTGCGCTGTCCGATGCCTGATCAGGTGGTTAAACATTTATCGGGTGGGGAAAAGAGACGAGTGGCGCTTTGTCGATTGCTTTTAAAAGAACCTGATATTCTTTTACTCGATGAACCTACCAACCACCTTGATGCCGAATCAGTTTGGTGGTTAGAACGACATTTAAAGCAATATAAGGGCACTGTTATTGCGGTAACTCATGATCGCTATTTTTTAGATAATGTCGCTGGTTGGATTTTGGAGTTAGATCGAGGCCAAGGAATTCCTTATCAAGGAAACTACTCTGGATGGCTTGAACAAAAATCCAAGCGTCTAGAAATGGAAGAAAAACAAGAATCAAAGAGACAGAAATCTCTTAAAGAAGAATTGGAATGGATTCGCTCTTCACCCAAGGCCAGACATGCAAAAAGCAAGTCTAGGATTTCTAAATATGAAGAACGATTGCTAGATAATAAAGAGAAGCGAGTGGAAATTAATGAAATATTTATTCCATCGGGGCCTCGTTTAGGAGATTTAGTGATTGAGTTTGTTGGTGTAAGCAAATCCTATGGCGATCGAATGCTCTATGAAAATTTAAATTTTTCTTTGCCTGCAGGTGGCATCGTAGGAATAATCGGGCCAAACGGCGTCGGCAAAACGACTTTATTTAGACTTATTACAGGAACGGAAAAAACAGAGAAGGGAACTATTAAAATTGGCGAGTCCGTAAAGCTTGCCTATGTCGATCAAGGGCGTGAATTAGATGGGAATAAAACTCTTTTAGAAGTAGTTTCTGGAGGGGCCGATGTTCTTAATATCGGAGGCAGAGAAGTAAATGCCAGGGCCTATCTTTCAAGATATAATTTTACCGGAGAGGATCAAAGAAAAAAAGTTAGTGAATTGTCCGGAGGAGAAAGAAATCGAGTGCATCTTGCTACGATGTTAAAAAGTGAGGGGAACGTTCTTTTATTAGATGAACCCACCAATGACTTGGACATTAATACACTTCGGGCATTGGAAGAGGCCCTCATTGAATACCCCGGTTGTGCTGTGATTATTTCGCATGATCGTTATTTTTTGGATCGGATAGCTACTCATATTTTGGCCTTTGAAGATGAAGGGCAAGTCGTTTGGTTTAACGGAAATTTTTCTGATTACGAAGAAGATAAAATTAAACGTCTGGGAGACAAGGCACTTACCCCACATCGCTATCATTACAAAAAATTAAAAAGAGATTAGTTATGTTTTCTACTGGTCATATCGTAGCAAAATTTGGCGGCAGTAGCGTAAAAGATGCCCATGCGATAAAAAGAAGTGCAAAAATTATTGCTGCCAACCCTCGGGTGGCGATAGTGGTGATTAGCGCCACCCAGTACACCACTAATCATTTAGAAGAACTTTGCGTGACAGCTTCACTTGGCCAAGAAGAACAAGTGAAGTTTCTTTTTGAGAAGATTTGGAATCGACATAAAGAAATTGCCAAAGATCTAGAGATAAAGGAATCAGCAATCGTTCTTTTTGATGATTTGCAAAAAGAAATTTGGTTTTTACTCAATGTAATTATCAAAAATAAAAAATATACAGATGGGCAACTTGACCATATTTATAGCTTTGGAGAACGAATTTCTTCGGCCCTCTTTTCATTTTGTTTGGCACAAATTATTAATTCAAAAAAAATTGAATTAATAGATGCAACATCTTTGATTAAAACAGGAAGGGAATTTTGTCGGGCGATCCCTGATTTACCAAAAATAAAACGCTCCTGCCATTCTCTATTAAATCAAAAAATTAAGGAGCAAAATACCATTTTTGTGACTCAGGGATTTATAGGGTGTTCGGAAGAGGGCGAGTTTACGACTCTGGGTAGAGAGGGATCTGACTATTCGGCCGCACTTTTAGCGGAAGGAACTCAAAGTTCTTCTCTTGAGATTTGGACTGATGTTGCCGGTATTGCTACTGCCGATCCTCGTATTGTTGCCAGTACAAAAATAATTCCAGAAATGAGTTATAAAGAGGCCACAATACTGGCCAGATTAGGTGCTAAAGTTTTATTTTCCGAAACTCTTTTACCTGCAGAAAGAGTAAAAATTCCTGTTTTTGTAGGTTCTAGTTTAAATCCAGAACTTGGCGGAACTTGGATATCTACAAAAGATGATCATTCATGGCCACTTGTTGGGGTTTCTTTAATGGATGAAATGTCATTTTATCGTTTTGAATTAAAAGCAAAAGAGCTGATTGATTGGTCTTCTCTTTACCCTCTTTTTTTTAAGCAAGATAAAGAGGTTGTGGAGTTTTATTTACCAAAGCGAAGGGCCATTTCTTCTTCTTTACTTCAAAAATATAAAACTTATGCTGATGTTTCCATTCTGGCGAACCAGTCTGTACTTTCTCTTGTTGGAAAAGAGTCTAGAGCAAATCAATCAAAGTTTTTAAATTATTTGATTTCAAAGTTTGCCGCCGGAGTGGGCCCGGTGGTGATTTCTAGTTCTGATTTTTCACTTAGTATATCTTGGAGCGAAGTCGATTCATTGGAATTATTGCGGGTTGGTCATGACTTTTTAGTTGAAGCTAACCAGAGAGATTAAAAACTTCTTCATAGAATGGTTTATCCCCATCAAATCCAATAACTTTTATAATTTCTTTAATCTTTTTGTTTTCTAGGTAAAAAACATAATCGATATTTCGACAAATTAATTCCATTACTTTTTTATCTGACATCGATCCTTTTGATGAATAAAGTTCAAATAATAAACCTAATCGATAAAGCGCTTCTGGCGCATTTGCGGCATGAACAGTGCTCATACAGCCCCGATGCCCAGAATTAAGTGCAAGTAAAAATGAAACAACTTCATGAGAGCGCATTTCTCCCAAAATGATTCTATCAGGGCGCATTCGCATAGAATATGTGCAAAGATCAATCATTTTTTTCCCTTGATGTCTTTCGTCGGAAATTAATTTTGTCCAGTTAATAAAAGAACTTTTAATTTCAGGAGTATCCTCCAAAATAAGCACATGCTCATCGCCAGGGATAAGCTGCACAATCGAGGATAAAAAAGTAGTTTTACCAGAGCCCGTGGCACCGCAAATTAAGATATTCATTTTTGAATGTACTAATTGTTGAATATCAATGGAATCATTATTTATTAAAAAATTTTTGAGGTCAATTGTGGTTTGGGAAATAAATCGTATAAAAAGCTTTGCCTCCCCTTGAGATGAAAGAGATTGATGTGTAAGAGAAAATCGAACTGGATTTTTTTTTATTTCTCCATAAAATGAACAAAATGGGGAGTTATGATTCCACTCCATTGTATAAGTAATTGCCAATGTTTCTAAATACAGTTGATATTCATTTGGAGTTAATGCTAAATCTTTTAGAACTCGACCTTTGATCGTAATTACTTCGACCTTTCGATATTCATGGATAACTAATTCCTCTAGTCCTTCGGTAAGAAAATCATATAGCCAGCATCCTTCTGTAATTGAGTGATATTTTTTGTTTAAATTTTTAATAAAAACTTGACTGAGATGGTTTTGGGTAATTCCCGTTTCTTCTTCACAACGCTGATAGAGGTGATTAAAGCTTTCCACTTTTCCTAGATTGAGAGTCTCTTTATATTTTTTTAAAAAAAGCTCCTCAAAAATCTTTTCAAAATGATTCATTTTTTTCCCCTAACTTCTTCTAAAAGAATTACGCCATTTATTCGTTTATGAGTTTCAGTTTCGCCTTTAGATTTAAAAATTTCACCAATAAGTGGAAGTTTTGACAAAAAAGGCATTTGATCACTATTTTTTGAAACGGTTTTTAGTTCAATTTGAAATAATTCAAGTGGAGAGTTAATTTCGATCGCCACTGTTGATTTTCCTTTATTTCCTTTAATGCTGGAATTTACTTGGCCATCGGTCAACTCACTTTCATATTCTAATTTAAAATAGTCAGAAATTTCGATTAATTTAACTTCAATTTTTAGTCCTGCAAATTTCCAATTGATACTTTTTCCATTGTTTTGAGAATATGTCTCAAAGGCTATTTCTTGACCAATTTCAATCTTCGATGCTTCATTTACACCAAGAATAATTTCCGGTGAGGCCAGAGTTGAAAAATTATAATCTTTTTGATTAATTGAAAATGGATTTTTAAAAAGCATTCCTTTAAGTCCAATATTAAAAAGGTCTCCTAATTGTCCTGTAATTTGATCTAGGCCCAATTTTATTTCTTCACCTTGAGTATTTTCAATTTGAATAATTTTAAATTTTAATCGAAAGTTTTTCCGAGGTGAATTAAATTGATTTTTAAGAAAACGTACTCCGTAAGTTTCTTCAAAATGTTTAGTAATTTCTAAGTTTTTTATATTTTCAGGAACCTGACAAATAATTTCTGCTTGTTCCCACCAGCATTTGATATATTCAATATTGAGATCTAAAAAAGATTTATAAATATCACCAATAATCCATTTTTTAACTTCAAGATCAACATCTGCTCTAATCCATAAATGATTTTTTTGGGTTTGTTGTATCTTTTGCAAAAGTACAAAGACATCAACTTTTTGAATAGTTCCTTCAACCCATAAAGATTCACCCACCGGGACAATTTTTAAATTTTGGCCCTGCAATTGATGAGCTACTTCCTCCATTTCCCGTTGCTTAACACGACCTAAAACAAAGACGGTATATGAGATCTTTTGTCCAAGCCTGTCCCATATAAGGATTTCTGTTGATCCGGCCTTTTTTCCCTTGATTAACAGTTTTTTATTACCGGCCTGGAGCTTATAACTAATGATCTCTGGATTACCTACCGTGAAAGTTTTAATTGCTTCCTTTTGGTCAATTTCTTGATGCTCTCCAATTCCCAACCAGTAGTCTTTTGTATCACCGTATGCAATTTGGACACTCTGAGTTGTTAAAATTAAAAAAACTGAAGCTTTTAAGAAGTTAGCATTGACATAAGTTACGGAATTAGTTAGTTTTCTGCTCTTACAGAGCCGAGCTAGGAGTTTAAAAATGTCATCGAGAACATGTGTTACTGAAAACAAGCGCGCCCACAAATTGATAAAAAGAGGGCAGAAAAGAAAAATCCAAAATAGAAATAAAGGGACAACTCCAAAGTTTGCAATACATCCTGGAAAAAAATAATCTAATTTTTTCATTTTTCGCCTTTTTCATTTTCATTATTCATATCGATAAGATGTACATATGAGACATTTAATTTTTTTTTATTTAAATTCATAATTTGCATTTGATTGTTATCGACACAAACACTGAGTACAGAATTAGAATAGGTTTCACAGGGGCCCTTTATTAAAACAATAACTTGTGAAGGGATATTAAATTTTTTATAAAGGATTTTTTTTACCATCTTTGCAAACTCAACTTCATTCTCCCCACTATAGGAAATAATAAAAGGTGCGTAAGTTGCAAATGCATCATTAGAAATTAAACTCCAAAGAATGAGATTTATCAGAATAATCTTCTTTAAAGTCACTTTCATAAGGAACAGCAAAAAGTTCCCTGTCTGTTGGATTTTTGATCTTTTTAAAATCAGTTTGTGAAATTTCAACTTCATATTTTTGTATCTCCTTATTGTTGGTCTGGAGATATGAGAAATTATCTTCTTGGACAAGACCATCAATCGATTTCAAATAAACTTTTTTAAAAATGACATGATTTTTTTTATCTAAGATTGTTGCGACTACTTGTGAGTCTTTGGGGACTATAAAAAGAGATTTTATGGGTAAAAATAATTTTATATGTCCACTTCTTAGTGTGGGCACTTTTGCTTTTGACTGCTCAGGTGAATGTGAAAAAATTAGAAATGTAAAAAAGTTGCTTAAAACAATAAGTATTAAAAACTTCGTAATAATTTCAATCTTTTTTCTTTTTTCAATCTCAATAGGAAGTTTTATTGCTTGAGGCATCTCATTCATCCATTTTTTCCCAGTTACTGGTGAAATACTGGTAAAGTTGTATTTCTTTATTTTGGAAAATAATTTCTAGTTTTATAGAGAAAATTATTAAAATTGTTGTAATTGATAACCATGCAAGTCCTTCTAGGAATATTAATCCTTTATTTTCGAGAGCTCTTCGCTTGATAAATATGTTCGGAGAGCCGTGGGGAAAAACCCGGCATATTTTATTTTTAAGACGAAGGATTGATCGAAGGCAATCTGTGGTGGGGATGAAATAGCGTAGTGGTACCATTCATTTTCCTTTGAACTGGCCAGGCCAGAGACTTTTCGTTTTAGTAAAAAATTTGGGCCAATGTCATAAGGAAAACTTTTTGCCCAAATTAAATTATTTTGAATAGAACAAAATTTTTGTTCAGTGAATTTTTTTATAAATGAAAGATAAAATTTTTCTTGGGCAAGCGAGGAAATCTTTTTTAATGTCTGTCCGGCCTGAAAGGTTTGTGGGGATAACATTAAAGAATTTGCTAATATAATACTTATATTTAGTCGCCCTATTTCTTGGATGCTTTTATTGACATTGATAATGTTGTATTTCGCACAAAGATAAGCATTGGCCCTAGATTTGGCTGCCGTAAAATATTTAAGAAATATAAAAAGTTGAATAATAATTATAATACTTAATAAAAAGGAGGCCAAAATACCGATTGAGGTTATTTGGCCTTTTTGAGATTGAATGTATTTACTCATTTTTTTTTGAGTCTCTTGATGAAAATCTTGGCGAAAGTATAAATGTTTTTTTTTCCAAGTTTTAATTGATTTGGACTCTGAGGCGAGAAGAAAGAAAAAAATGCTAAAAAATAAAATGTTGACTAAAATATTCATCAATTCATTTCGATATTTGCAGTGATTTGTCTTTTCATATAGTCAATACGTTTTTCTAAGACTTGACCAAACTGTTTAACCGCCACTAAACAGCAAATTCCCACTAGGCATGAAATGATGATGTATTCTAAAACCCCTTGGCCATTGGGATTTTTAAGTTGAAAATAAAATGAGCGACTGAATTTCACAAAAATCTCCTTGTTAGTTTTTTGAGTTATTTAGAATGAAGATTTGTAGATTCCAAGGAAAACATATCGTTTTAAAAGAAGTTTTTCATTTGCGATATAATGCAACTTTTCTCAAGTATTAGAAATTAAATTCAGGAGAATTTTGCTTTTTATTGTGTAAAATGAAGGGACACTCTAAAATTGAACTATATGAATGATAAAACTAAGCTTTATGTATTTGAGAAAAAAGAAGTCGGATTAATATTTATTTTCATGATTCTAATATCTTCTACGTCTTTTATTTTTGGTATAAAAATTGGAAAAAATTATTCTTTTAAAGAAGCAGGACATACAGTTGAAGATAGTAAAAAAGTAGATTTACTTTCGACGGATGAAGAGCATGTTGAATCGATGATAAAAGATAAAAGCACTGAAAGTCGGCCAATGGACCCTGAAGCGATGAAAGATTTGGCCTTTCAAAAACTAAAAGAAAAAATTGATAATGAGTTTTCTGAAAAAGCTTCTGATAAAAAACTCTCTGAAGATCCAAATCCAGTTAAAAGTTTAAAGGCCGCAGATGGTGAAGAGCAAAAATCTGAGGTTGAAACAAAAGTATCAGAACAAAAGTTGCAAGTCGCAGAAAATAAAAAAAATGAAATAGGAAGAGATCAGTATAGTGGGAAGTTCACGATACAACTTGGCTCTCATCGAAGTATGGATGAGGCAGAAAAATTTGCGGATGGTTTTAGGATTCGTGGGTATAATCCTATTATTAATGAAGTAAAAATTAAAGAGCGTGGTGTTTGGTATCGCGTTAGTATTGGTATCTTCGATTCAATTAGCACTGCCAAAGATTATATCATCAAGGAAAAGAGTCTATTTCAAGATTTAGATTACGTAATTGGAAAATTTGATTAAAATGACCTTAATTTTTTGAGGTTTTTACATGAAAAATTTTTATGGACTTGTGATGGCCGGGGGAAAAGGTACCCGCTTTTGGCCAGAATCAACTATCAAGAGACCAAAACAATATTTAAAACTTTTAGGGCCAAAAACTCTTCTCGAAGAGGCATTGTTGCGTTTTGGAGATCTTATTCCCAAGGATCGTCGATATATTGTTAGTATTCTCGATCAGAAAGATCTGGCGATTGCTGCAAGTTTAGATTGTGCAAATAGTTTAGGGCCTATTTATGAACCAGAAGGGAGAAATACTGGCCCATGTATTCTTTTGTCAGTTGCAACACTAGAAGCACAGGGCCTGAAAGAGACAGATGTTCTAGCAATTGTCCCTTCTGATCACATTATTTTAAATGGTGAAGGGCTTCGAAATACGTTGATCGAGGCCTATAAGGTGGCCAGCGAAAAAAAAGGAATTGTGACAATTGGAATTCCTCCGCACTTTCCAAATACTGGATATGGTTATATTAAAAAAGGTGCTGCGATCGTGGGAAATAGTATTTTTAAGGTCGATCAATTTAGAGAAAAACCGTCATATGAAAGCGCCCAAGAATTTGTAAAGAGTGGGGAGTATTTTTGGAATGCTGGAATGTTTGTCGCAGAATTAGGCGCTATTAAAAATAATTTTAAACAGTTTGCTCCCGAGATGTTTGAGTTTTATGCTGAGATTTTACAAAAATTAAAAAATAAAAAATCAGTATCCGAAATCTATAGCAAGCTACCACGCAATTCGATTGATTATGCAGTGATGGAAAAAGCACAAAATGTTTACGTTGCCAAGGCCGATTTTGATTGGAATGATTTGGGATCATGGGATGCAATGGAGAATGTTTTAGAGAAAAAAGAGGGGAATACTTTTGTAACCTCGAATCTTTCTTTTGTTAAAAAATCTAAGGGGAATATTATTTTTGCGCCTGGAAAGTTTGTATCACTTATCGGTGTAGATAATTTAATTATAGTGGTAAATGATAAAAGTATAATGGTAGTTGAAAAGGCGCAGGCACAAGAAGTTAAGAAAATTGTCGAATATTTAGAAAAGCATCCAGACGAAAATTTAAAAAGTGAATTGCTTTAAAGTCGAGGCAAGGGGTAGCTCTTAAGGGTTCGGTCGAATACCATTTGAGTTTTTCCGAGATAGATCTCTTTGACTTGCTCATAGGTTTGTTCTGGTAGCTTGATATCAATTGACCGATTTTTTAATTCTAGTTTAATGACACTGAAAAAAGTATCTAAAGAATTCTGCGCCTCTGCTTGGAAGGCCGCTTTTTGTAATATCTCATAAAAATCTTCTCGACGTGAGTCATTTTGCGATAAAAGAAAATGAAGATAAAAGCTAGAAAGGTAAGTGAAGTTATTACTGACTCTTTTTTCTATAACATCTTGATGCACATTTAAATTTTTTATCATTGAATTTAGTCTTGTAATGGCATAGTACAAAATTCCAAAATGATCAGGAAGATAGAGCCTTTCAGCTCCCGAGTGTGAGATATCTCTTTCATGCCATAAAACGATATTTTCTAATGCGATAACAGTATGAGAGCGGAGAATTCTTGACATGCCTGTTAGATTTTCTGCAGAGATAGGATTTTTTTTATGAGGCATAATTGAAGAGCCTTTTTGGCCAGCTGAAAATCCTTCATGCAATTCGAAAACCTCTGAGCGGTGAAGATGTCTTATTTCCACAGAAATTCTTTCTATGGCACTGGCAGTAAGGGCATTTAGTTGTATTAGCTTGGCAATACGGTCTCGCGGTATAATTTGAGTAGAGACTTCTTCTACATTTAACTCCAATATTTTTGCAGCTTGTGCTTCTGCTTCGGGAGTTATGACTGTATAATTTCCGACTGCTCCAGAAAATTTACAAGTGAGGTCTTCGTTGATAAATTGT
Source organism: Bdellovibrionales bacterium (assembly GCA_023250815.1). GTDB lineage: Bacteria > Bdellovibrionota > Bacteriovoracia > Bacteriovoracales > Bacteriovoracaceae > JAHEZZ01. Next base: position 7,819 of record JAHEZZ010000033.1, on the reverse strand, counting down.
TCTAGTTCTTTATAGCGACGAGAAAACTCAGCATAAAAACTTAAAAATTTTTGTCCAAAACTAAGAGGTTCGGCATACATACCATGAGAGCGGCCCATACAAGGCAAGTCTTGATGCCTCTTTGAAAAATGAAATAAAGTGTGAAGAAGTTCTCTCAAAACTCCAAGTATTGGGAGGAGTGAATCTTTAATTTGTAAGGAGAGGGCGGAGTCAATAATATCTGACGAGGTTACGCCAAAATGAAAATACTTGGCAAGTTCAGGGGGAAGCTGTTCTGTGATAGAAGAGCAGAAAGCAATTACATCGTGTTTGACTTTTTCTTCAATTTCATAAATTCGAGTAGGATTTATTTTTACAATTTTAGAAATTTTTAAGGCCGAACCAAGGGGAATGCGTTTGCCTTGTTCACTTTTTTCTAGGCCTTCCATTATCGCCAATTCAACTTTTAAATATTGTGCAAATTTTGCTTCTTCTGTCCAAATGCTGGAGATTTCTTTTTTTTCATAACGATGAATCATATGAAACTCATTTAAAGTAATAGGTAAAATCTAATCCCATCGACGCCCATGTAATTAAAAGTGAGCGTTGGTCACTTGGTTTTTTATTTTCTTGAGGGTAGTTTAAACTCGCTAAGTAGTACCCAAATTTAGGGCCAATTTGTATACTTTGAGAGAGGCGATAATTAAGTGAAAAATGTGCTTTGATTCCATAGCCTTTATAGTTTTGCGAAGAATATTTTTCACTCATGGTGATATAATAAATTTGAGCGCTAGTACTTTCACTCCATCTCTCTGTATTAATAAAATCTTGAATCCAATTGGAGCGCAGAGAGACACCACCACCAAGGCCCATTAAGCTTTCATTTGTATCGTCTAATACTGATCGATTGGGGACGTTCATATAGCGATTGGGAAGGGCAATGGAAGAAAATTTTGCACTGGTTTTAAAAATAATAAACTCTGCCCAGAGTGGAACCTTTTTGTTTTCCATTTTATAACCAAATAGAAACTCTAAAGTTGTGAGATCTTGGGCCTTCTTAAGATTAGCATTGGTATGATAGACCAGAGAATAGCGATGGCCATCATTTTGAGTATCAATTGTTTGCATCACTCCTGTTTCACTATCTCGGCCATAGATTTTTACCGGGGCCATTTTTTCTTTATTTTGCCTGGTTTGCATTTTATGATCTTTGCCGAAATGTTCCATATCAAAAGAATTGAGAGCACCTTTTTCTATTTTTTCTATCTTTTTTATTTTTGGGGTAATAGTTTTTTTATTTTTTTGTGATTTTTGATTATTGGCATCTTCTAAACTTAATTCTTGAATTTCTGGAGTATTTTCATTGGTCGGGGTGTTTAATTTTTTGCCGGACTCCTTGTTGCTTAAGAGCTCATCTTCGGTGACATTACCTTTGGGGGTGGGTGTCGGTGTAGGCATTGCTGAAAGAAGAGAGTCGTCACTACTCGTTTCTGCTGTTTTTTTCTCACCCCCGGGAGTTGGTACTTTAATAATAGTTTTTCCAGAGGCGGAAGCGGCAGGGGTAGTATCTACACTTGGGGTATCGTCAGGCGGAGTTGCTTCAAAGGGATCGTCACTTTGGGCGTAGGAAAAGTTGATATTAAGTAAAATATCTAGTGTTATTATTAAGCAGAGAATAGTTAGTGACTTGCAACTAATGAACGGCGAGTTTTTCAAAATTTTCTCCCGGTAAATCATCCACACCCATTTCAGTTGCCATAAGAACTTTTTCTCTTAGATGATCAAATCTTCTCTGAGAGAGTTCTGTTTGCGCTTCTATCATTGCTTTTAGGGCCAATGAAAAATTCACAAAAGGTGTTTTATTGTTTAAATAATTGTCTAAGATAACATCGAACATTTTTTGTAAATTATTTGATCTGGCCTCGAGTATTAAAATTTGTTTTTGGTAACTTAGGAGTGCCATATATTTTTGTCTTAAAATCTGCCCATTGGATCGTTCAGATTGATGAATTTGTTCTTCGCTTAAAGAGTTGCGTAAATAGCTGGTGGTTAATTTTCGAGAATTCATAAATCCGTCATTACCCCAAATATCCCAGGTGGCATTCACGGTGGCGACAATTTCAACATTGGAGCTCCCTGGAGACGTTTCATATCGAGTGCTACCTTGCGAGGGCCCAAAACGATGTGTATAGGCACCCAAATCTAAAGTGAATTTGGGAAGGGGTAGATTTTCTTTTTGCGCTAATTCATAACTTCTTTGAGCGATATTTTTTCCAGCAACGCTAGAAAGAATTTGAAAAGAGTTATTCTTTGAAAGGGAGATTGCTTCTTCTATCGGCAATTTGAATTCTTTATAATTTAATTTTTCTTTAATAAAATAACGAGTACCTACTTCATCTGATAATTTATAGGCCATTTTTTCGTCGATTTGCTGACTATTGAGTTGTGCTTCTTGATAGCGCTGTTGTGAATCTAAATAAAGTTCTCGTGCCTGGTGGTATTCTTGGCGGGTCGTTTTTCCCTGTTGTAATTTTTCAGTGTTAACTCTATAGATGTAGGAAGCATGTCTTAAATATTCTTTTTTAATACTTTCAATTTCTCTGTAGGTTAAAATTTCAAAAAAATTAATGATGGTGGCATGGCGCAGTTCACGTCTTTGTTGCGCTAAAGACAGTTTGTTCACGTTGTAGGTTTCTCTTTTATTTGCGTACTCTAAATAATCTTTTCCCCAATTAAAAACAGTGTAGTTGCCAAGCTCTAATCCGACAGAACCAGAGGGCGATTTTGAGTTAGAATTTGCACTGCTATCACCTGATTTAAGTCTAGTAATCCTTTGCTGATTGGAAGTTACAACCATTTTTATTTCGGGAAACCAAAATCCAACTTTGGTTCCTTCCCATTGATTATCAATAATGCCATTTTGTTGATTCCTAATTCTTTGATCTGGCCCCTCTCTTAATGATTCTTCAATTGAGCCACTTAAATCGAGGGGCCGAAGTTGATCTTTTGGTGCAAAGCGATCATAACTTTGCAAGTAAGCATCTGGACTAAGTTCAGTGATTTTTGAATTTTGAGCGTAAGCTAGTTGTGACTTAAAAAAAAATCCACATAAAAGCAGTTTGCAAATTAAAAATCTTGGCCTTTGGCCCTTTGGCATTGTATCTCCAAAGATTGAAATATTTCGAGAGGAAATGATAAATGAGGAATTAAAAAGTGAAAAGCAATTCTTTCTTTAAAGAATGATTCCTGGACAGCCTTTGCGGATAATATTTTCTTCCATATTAGTTAATTTTAATTTTGTCAGATAAAGTTCTCTGACCAAACGTCGATGGTTAATTTCCAGTATTTTTTTTACCTTGAGTTTATTTGCTGGAGCTATTTTTTGCAGGCGTTCATTGCGCTTAAGAATGGCCATCAGTCGTTGTTTAAATATCACTTTATTATTTCTATCCTCTGTTAACTCTTGGCAGCGAGAGGTCAGAATGGGATTATCAATGACTGAACCGTGCCAATCCTGACTGCTTGCACAGTTAATAGCTATAAAAAAAAATAAAAATAGGATCCCAAAAAATATTTTCATAATCTACAGATATTCTAGCGTATTGGCGGAGCTTTCTAAAGCGTGTTAAATTCTTCCTTTCTATAAGCAAATTAATCTGGAGAGTAAGGAGTGAGGGCCTCGCAAGTTTTAATTTTAATTCCCGCCCGTTTTGCCTCCACTCGTTTTCCTGGCAAACCTCTTCAGAAAATTCTTGATAAAAGCTTGATTGAAAGAGTCTATTCTGGTTGCCTTTCCAAGGTGCCCATTTCTTCACTGGTTATTGAGGTAGCGGTGGTCACTGACGATCAGCGGATTGAAAGTGCAGTTAAAAAATTTGGCGGCAATGTTTGCCGAGTAGATGATCCAGTGGAGACAGGTAGTGAAAGAATTGCTTTGGCCTTTAATCGCTTTTTCAAAAATAAAAGTTACGATCTGGTGATTAATGTTCAGGGAGATGAGCCTTTAATTCAATTTGAAGATCTACTTAAAATGTGTACCAATCATTTACGCAGCGATTTTGATATTTTTACTTTAGTTCGAAAACAATTGGGAAGTTCTGAAGATTATAATGATCCTAATAAAGTTAAAGTGGCGCTTTCATCCTTTACAGATGGCCACGCTCGGGCGATTTATTTTTCCAGGGCCAAAATTCCTTATAACCGAGATGATGTAGAGGGAAGGCCAAATTATTGGCACTCTCATGTGGGAATTTACTCTTATCTGCCAGCTAGCTTGGAAAAATTTATTAAATTACCTAAAGGGGTTTGTGAATCTCTCGAAAAATTAGAGCAATTAAGGGCCTTGGAGCATGGTCTAACGATCGCTGCAGTAGAAACAGAAAATACCTATATCGGAGTTGATTCTCCTGGCGATATTTTAAAAGTGGAAGGAGTTTTAAATGTCAAATAACACCAATCCCAAAATGAGCAAAGTTGCCAAGAAGTATATTTTTTTTACTGGTGGAGTGACCTCGTCTTTAGGAAAAGGTTTGGCATCTGCTTCGCTGGCGGCCCTCTTGGAACGAAGAGGGATCAAAATGTCCATGCTCAAGATGGATCCTTATATTAATGTCGATCCTGGAACCATGAATCCCACTCAGCACGGGGAAGTTTTTGTCACTGATGATGGAGCTGAGACTGATTTGGATTTGGGACACTACGAAAGATTTACTTCGCTTACCCTTAATAAAAAAAGCAATTTCACTACTGGCCAAGTGTATCTCAAAGTCATCGAAAGCGAGAGAGAGGGAAAATATTTAGGAAAAACAGTTCAAGTAGTTCCTCACATTACTGATGAAATAAAAAATCGCATTCACGAAGCGGCCAAGGATGCTGATCTTTTAATGGGAGAAATTGGCGGAACAGTTGGAGATATTGAAGGCCTGCCATTTCTAGAAGCAATTCGCCAGTTTGCTCAAGATGTGGGCCCACAAAATGTGATTTTTATTCATTTAGTTTTAGTTCCCTACTTGGCCGCTGCTCATGAGTTAAAATCAAAACCTGCTCAACATTCAGTGAAAGAACTCCGATCAATTGGGCTTTTTCCCAATGTCATTATTTGTCGTAGTGATCGACCGATCGACGAAGGAACTCTTAATAAAATTTCTCTTTTTTGTAATGTGCCGATTGATCGTGTTTTTCAAAGTATTGATAGTAACACCATCTATCGAGTGCCTTTAAGTTTTAATGAGCAGGGGTTGGATGAAAAAGTTTGTGAGCTTTTAGGTATGTGGACAACTAGACCTAATATCAGCGAAATAGAACAAGTGGTGCATAATTTTGAAAATCCACTTCATAAAGTAAAAATTGGGATTGTTGGAAAATATACTGAGTTAGTTGAATCATATAAATCGCTTGATGAGGCCCTTCACCACGGGGCTTTTTCTCTGCAGCTGAAGTTAGTGCCTGTTTATATCGATGCTGAAGAATTAGAAAAAGGACAAGATCCTGCGGAACTTTTATCCGATGTGCAAGGTATTTTGGTTCCTGGTGGATTCGGAGAAAGAGGAACTGAGGGAAAAATTTTGGCGATTAAATATGCCCGTGAAAAAAAGATCCCCTTTTTTGGAATTTGTTTGGGGCTGCAATTGGCGATTATCGAGTACGCCCGTTCTATTTGTAAAATGAAAGATGCGACAAGTGAGGAGTTTGATAAAAAAGGAACTTACCTGATTCACTATATGAAAGGGCAAAGCAAGAGTGGATCAAAAGGCGGTAGTATGAGGCTTGGGGCCTATCAGTGCAAATTAGCGGCAAATACTTTAGCTTATAAAATTTACGACAAAGAATTAATTAGTGAACGGCATCGTCATCGATTAGAAGTGAACAATGAATTTATTTCTATTTTAACTAAAAATAAATTAAAAATTTCTGGGGTAAATCCAGATTTAAATCTGGTAGAGATGATTGAACTGCAAGAGCATCCCTACTTTATTGCCTGCCAATTTCATCCAGAATTTAAATCTAAGGCCTTTCTTCCTCATCCTTTGTTTAAATCGTTCATTGAGGCCTCTGATAAAAATCAAGGAAAGTTATGAAGAAAAAATTAGAGTTTTTTATTGGCCCTTGTGTTCTTGAGAGTGAAGATTTGGCAATGACAATTGCTCAAACTCTAATAAAAGACTTGGCGCCATTTCGGGAACAAATCAATTTGAGTTTTAAAGGTAGTTTTGATAAGGCCAATCGCTCGTCATTTAAATCTTTCAGGGGGCCCGGACTGGAAGTTGGTCTGGCCATGTTAGAAAAGGTCAAAAAAGTCACAGGCCTTTCTGTGATTACTGATTTTCATTTGCCGGAGCAGGCCGATGCTGTGGCGTCAGTGGTTGATACTTTACAGGTTCCGGCATTTTTGTGCCGACAAACGGACATGATTTATTTTGGTGCCAAAGCTTGTGATAAATACCATCGGCAATTAAAAGTTAAAAAAGGACAATTTCTCTCGCCAGAAGAAAGTAAAAACATTGTCGATAAGGCATGTGAAGTTATGGACCTTAAAAATGTGCTTTTAACCGAGAGAGGGTCGAGCTTTGGTTATAATAATTTAATCGTCGATATGGCCTCTTTTCAGATTATGAAATCTTACGGTGTGCGAGTAATTTACGATGCCACTCATTCGGTGCAAAGACCTGGGGCCTTGGGCAATGGCACAGGTGGAAAAAGAGAACAAATTAAAGTTCTCGCTCGTGCGGCGATAGCTGCTGGGGCCGATGGAATTTTTATGGAGTGCCACCCTAATCCCGATAAGGCCTTATCTGATGCCAGTACCGCTCTGCCTTTAGGGCAAATTCAAGATATGGTTTCTGACTTGCTTAAAATTTACCAAGTTGTTTTATGAAATTTAATCTTAGAGAATTGGCGAAAAAATACCATGGCAAGTTACTGCCTATAAAAGTTTGTCTTTTTGATGTTGATGGAATTTTAACAGACGGCCTAGTTGAGTATCAAAATAATGAAGTCACCTATAACAGATCTTTTAATACTACCGACGCCTTTGGGTTGAAATTTACCAAAGCCGCCGGAATTAAAGTGGGTATTATTACTGGTGGCAGCAGTATTGTTTTATCAAAATGGTTTAAAGATTATGTTGCTGTTGATTATTTTTTTACTGGTAATGAGGATAAGCGTGAAGCCTATCATCAAGTTCTTGCGGATGGATATCGTGATGAAGAAATTTTTTATATGGGAGACGAATTTATTGATTTTCCCTTGTTAATTCGGGCCGGTTTTTCCGCCAGCGTCCCCCATGCCCCACTTGAAATACAAGAAAATGTCGACTATGTAACTACTCTTGAAGGTGGAAAGGGAGCGGTAAGAGAAGTCCTTGAGCTGCTTCGATATGCCAAGGGCACAGTACCTCCAATTAAAATGTTTTATGGGCAAAAAGAATTAAGTCATTATTTGAGAGGTTCTGGTGAGTGAGTTTGCCAAATTTAAAGAAGCATTAGAAGGCGAATATGTTTGGCCTTCGCCTTATACATTCAAGTTTTTAATTAAAGAGCATCAATTAGATGAGTTAAAGTCTGTTGTTACGATGGAGCAATTTAGCACCCGTTCTTCCAAAAATGGCAAATACTTATCAATCACTTTTACGAAAATGATTATTGAAACAGAGCACGTTATTGAAATTTATCGAAGTGTGCAAAAGATTGAAGGGATTATTTGTCTTTAATCTAATTCAAATTTTGCGGGAATATTCATAATCTTTGTGATGACTTCACGAGGTGGTGCATTTCTGTAAAGAACATCGTAGGCCCCATGAAAAATATTGGAGTGAATATCATAACGAATTGAGAGGTCATAG
>JAHEZZ010000158.1 GCA_023250815.1 Bdellovibrionales bacterium | reverse complement strand
TTTATACACTACTATTTTAAAGAATTTTTAAACTCCAGTGTAGAAGTGCGAATCTATCACCCCATTCGCTTATTTAAATATTGGAATAAAAGAAATCACCGAAAAACCTATGTGATCGATAAATTTAATATTTGGGCCGGAGGCATGAATATATCTCAAGAACATCTCAATTGGAGAGACACTGGGGTCTATGTAAAGGGCCTCTCTGCAACCTCACTCAACGCTGCTTTTAATCATTGCTGGGAACAGGCCTGGTATCCAGGTCTGCAAAAAATTTCTCATTTTAAAAGGAAATGGTTTAATAAAGTAATTTTAGCTCCCCTACGACTCAATACTACAATCCTTCAAAGACGACGAGCTTCAAAACAACTGCGACAAAAGTTTAAAGAAGCAAAAAAAAATATTTGGATTACAAATGCTTATTTTGTTCCCCCCCGGACGATTATACAAATATTAATAAATGCAGCAAAAAGCAAAATAGATGTATGCCTCATTCTGCCTCATAAATCGGATTTTTTCTTTAATCATCTGGCCAGCAGCGCTCTTTATGGAAAGATGTTAAAGGCCAATATTCGCATCTATGAATATCTTCCCACTTTTTTGCACGCCAAAAGTATGATTATCGATGATTGGATGATGGTGGGTAGCTCTAATTTTAATTCCAGAAGCTTTATTCACGATCTTGAAGTCGATATTATTTTAGAAAAAAAAGAATCCCTCACCTCTCTTCAAAATCAATTTATTTTAGATTGCCAAAAAGGCCAAAAAATAACTTGGGAAATTTGGAGAAAAAGGCCATGGGTAAACAAAATACTTGGCCGATTTTTTTTGTTGTTTAGATATTGGATGTAAGGATGGCGCAAATAAAAATACTCACCTACAACATTCATAAAGGTTTTAATATTACCGGACAAAACTTTTTACTTGATAAGATCAAAGAATCAATAAATTTGGTAAACGCCGATGTCCTTTTTTTGCAAGAGGTACAAGGAGAACACCTCCATCATCAAAAGAGTGTAAAAAATTGGCCTTTAGTTTCGCAGTTTGAATATTTGGCAGATAAAACTTGGCCCCATTTCGCCTACGGAAAAAATGCTGTATATCAACATGGGCACCACGGAAATGCCATCCTCAGTAAATTCCCCATTACATGGTTTCACAATATTGATATCTCCACAAACCTATTTGAAAAAAGAGGCATCATGCACGCCACAATCAAATGCCCCGAATTAAAAAAAGAAATTCACTTATTAAATGGCCACTATAATATTTTTCAGGCCGGACAAAAAACTCAAATCAAAAATCTTTGCCAACAAGTCAAAAAATACGTCCCTCATTATTCGCCAACGATTATTGCCGGAGACTTCAATGATTGGAGTATTAGGGCCACGAAGTTGATCGACAAAGAATTAAAGGCCCAGGAAGCTTTTTATCAATTATACGGTGAACATGCCAAGACATTTCCCGCCCAGTTTCCAATCTTACATCTAGATCGCATTTATTATAAAAATCTCAAGCTCAATGATGCCAAAATTTTAAAAGGTCATCCCTGGAAAAAACTTTCAGATCACTTGGCCTTATTTGCTTCATTTGAATTGCTCTAAATTTACTTTTCGCTTAGAGCACCATTGGCATAAACACATTTAGTAAGAGGGGCCAATTTTTTTGAACGGGAAGGGGTCCGATCTTGTGAATCGATAGGCACAAAAAGAACATTTCTCCCAGTCAAAAGTTCTAAACGATAAGCATCGTTATGTTCAGCAAAACAACTGCTGTAAGACTTCTCGCTAAAGAGGCGAATCTGATCTAGATAGGCCGCTTTGGAATTTCCGATTTCCTGAAGAATAGAGTGACGTTGGATATTGGCAAAATAAAAGAGGCAAAGCAAAACAAAACTCACACCCCACTTGAGGAAAGATTTCCCCAGAGAAAGACCGTAAATCAAAAGGGCATAAAAAAAAGGCAAAATCAAAATGCCATAACGAACGACATACTGCTCTCTCGATCTCTCGGAAGTCAAAAGGTAAATGAGATTTAAAAGAATAGCAACTTGGGGAATAAACAATTTGCTCTGTTTAAATCCCCCAGAATTTTGACGCTCAATTTTTAAAATTAAAAATAAAAGACCTAAGATAAAAAGAGAAAATGGCCACATCCAATTATCAAATTGCCCAATCATCAGGTTGTTTAAAAAATGGGTAAAAAACTTATAAAGGTACTCTGGGTAATCGGCGAGTTTGATAAATTTAAATTTAACACTGTAGGATTTTTCATAAAATGCAAGAAGTCCGGCAAAAAACAAAGGGGCGTGGCCACTCAGGTAACCGAAAATAAAATATTTAATCTTTTTTAATTCCTCGGTAATTTTATTTTTAAACTGGGGGTTGTTTTTTTGTTCTAAAAAAAAGTGAAGCAGAAAAAAAAGAAAAAAACCCGATTTAAAATAAGAAAAACCATTGGGGATATTGAGTTTGCCAATTTTAAGCTGCCCAAAGAAAAAGGAAACCGTTAGCCCCATTGCCATAATAAAAAAAGCGATCAATTGCAAAAAAGTTAAGACAACCTTGGATGAAATGTTTAAATGATAGCGAGAGAAGTTGATTCGCCCTTTAAAAAAATCGCCATCTGAAAAAAAAGAATAAAGCGAAGAATGCACAAAGTAATAAATAAAAAAAGCTCCCCAAATAAAAATGACTGTTTGATTGCCCCACAAAGAAAGGGCCAGCAAAACCCCAAAAGAAAACCGCTGCAAGGGTTCTCCATCTGATTTTTTAAAATGATAGTAAAAGTAAACCATCACTCCAGCAAAAAAATAGGCCATCTCGGCGCCTAAAGGTCTAATCGCCGCTTGACATATAATAGTCGAGCTAGCAGAAAGCAGAAGAAACAAAATGAGGGATTTGAGATCCCCCAAAAAAGATCGCATGCCCAAAGTAAAAAAGAGATTTCCAAAGTAGACCATGAGAAGGCCAGCACTTTGTATCGCCAGTGGAGAAAGAACGTAGAATTGGCCGTAAAAAGGAATCGGCTGCTCCAGCTTAAAAAAATTAAAAACCAGCTGAATGAGGGCAATAAACAGGGAGGTAAATGGCCCCATATAATTTTGCCCGTAAAAATACCAAGGAAAATTTTTTCCCGAAAGTATGTCCTCCGCCATCAGTCCAAAAATGGCGGTGTCGGAAATCAGGGTATGCAGAGAATAGGCGAAAGAATAAACTGGCCAATAAGAAAAAAAATAAAAAAGGGAAATGCCTAACAATGCACTGAAATAATAAATTCTTTTCATCTCCTGCTAAATTAATTTATAAAGGACGATCTTTCAAAGATTATTATCTAAGGCGACGCTTTTTCTCGGCCATCTAATGTCAGATAAAATTTATTCAAGATGAGGGAAATATGCGCTACACTGTCCATTGATAAAAAATGAAAGGATTTTATGAAAAGAATTTTTATACTTAGCTTTGCGTTGATTTGTGCCCCACAATCATTTGCCCAAAATAAAGATTTAAAACTGGAAGGGGAATTGAAATATTTTGTCGACACCAATATGCCCGGGGTCAATTTTGAAGGCAAGGCCAATTCTTTTGAAAGCATTAAGGCCACTCTAATTGAAGCGAATAAAGAAATTAAATTACGAGATATTGAACTGATAATCTCCTCTGAAAAATTAAACAGCGGCATCGAAATGAGGGACAAGCATACTCAAGATAAAATTTTTGCCCCGGCGAATGGTGGTACTGCTCCCTGTAAAATTCTTCTAACAATTAAAGAAGCAAAATGCTCTGGAGAAAAAGAAAAATACACCTGTAGTGGAGACGGGCAACTCAAAATAGGAACAAAAGAAGTTGCCAGAAGTTTTATTTTTAATATGGGAAAAGAAGGTGAAATTAAAAGTGCCCTGGAAATTAATTTAAGCGCCTTTGGAATTAAAGCGCCAACCTATATGGGAGTAGAAGTTAACGATCAAGTTAAAATACAATTTTCTGCAAAAAATAAATCTCTTTAAATTTTATGAAATATTTTGTCGCTCTTACTTTTTCTTTAGCTCTCTTGATTTTCTCCAAGGCCTACGCTTATCCCAACATGATTCGTCACGGTTATTTAAATTGCATGGGCTGTCATTACGCCCCAGAGGGCGGTAGCTTACTCACTCAATATGGCAAAGGAATCTCTCAGGCGATGAGTTTTAAAGGAGGAGAATACACTCCCTCTGAAAGTAAAATAGTTGACGACATCACCTTGGGTGGACGACTTCATCACTCAATTCAATTTAGAGGTATGACAGTTCGTCGAGGGGAACCAGTGGCAGGAAAACGCTACCGCACTTTTCCCATGCAGGCCGATTATATAAACCAGGTGGACTGGGCACCAGGGCTTCGCCATGAAATTATTCTTGCTACAGCACCAAACACCGCAAGAAGACGGGGGGTAGATGAAAATACCAATAGCAAAAGTTCCTTCACAGAGCGACTTTATTTTCGCACTTTTAAACTTGAATGGATGTTTATTAAAGGCAAAAAAATAGCAGTCGGCCACGATACCCTTCCGATGGGTTTAGGAATTGCCGATCACACTGCTTACGTCAGAGAAAGAAATCGCTTAGGTGTCACTGATGTGCCTTTGCAATTCCAATTTTTCTCGGTAAGTGCCAATTGGCAAAGTGCTCTTTCTCTTTTTCTGCCAAACAACAGCGATCTTAAAAACAACCGAGAAAAAGGGCTGATGGGCAAAAGTGAATTTGCTTTTTTTCGCAATTTTGCGGTGGGATTGCAGGGATTGACCTCAAATGGCAAATCGATCAATCGACGCCTATTAGGGGCCACTATCCGCTGGGGAATTCCCCAATTTTCCATCCTGGCAGAAAATAATTATACCGAAAGGCATATTTCCGGGGCCAGCGTTACTTTTCCTCAATGGACAAATTATTTAGAACTGGGATTATTCCCCAAAGATTATCTTAAAATATTTTGGAATTTTCAAGCACTCACTGTTTCTGATCCTTTTTTTGAAAGGGAAAGACTCACAGGATTGGGATTTGAAGCTCATTGGATGGCCAATATCACCTCCCTTGTTGAGGCAAGAAAAAGATGGTCAAGTGTCCTAGATGAAAAAATATTAATGGCACAAATTTTTTTCAACCTATGGTAAGGTCGTTATGAATAATTATCAAAATAAAATAATTTTCCTCACACTTATTTTTTTAAGTTCCTGTGTCAACGGCATTATCACGGGAACCGATGAAAGCGCCCGTTTTAAAATTTCACCTCTAAATCAAGGGCAAGTGGATTTTACGGTAGTAAAAAATTTAATCCTCACACCTTTTTGCGTTCAGTGCCACACCTGGGCAAACGCTGAAGAAAAAGTTCTTCAAAGAGTCGTTGCCGGAAATCCTGCTGCCTCTAATCTTTATTTGCAGGTAGAATCAGGCCGAATGCCCCAGGGATTGCCCCGTCTCTCTACAAACCTGTTGCTAGTCTTACAAAAATATATCGAGGGGATAGCAAGTATTCCGCCACCACTTCCAATCACTGCAACCTATACTTCACTTAAGGCGAATCTTTTAGAAAAAAGCTGCCTAAGTTGTCACAATACATTAGAGGCCACCCGACGGAGAATCCCGGATTTTGAATCCAAAACCCAAGTCATTACAAGCGCCGACGATATTCTCTACACCATGACCACTGGCCGAGAATTGGATGATATCCCCATGCCCCCCACGAATAGCAATGCCCCCATTCCCACTCTGGAAATTATCAATGCA
>JAHEZZ010000157.1 GCA_023250815.1 Bdellovibrionales bacterium | reverse complement strand
CCTTCTCATCTTTAATTATTTTTTTTTTTATTGTTCCAAAAAATGCCAACTCCAAAATCGATCCTCCTAATTATAATTTTAGCTTTGAGGAATTGGCCATTTTTAAACCTGGAACAATTTTGTCGGATATTCAAAAAAAATATGGAGAAGGCGAAATCATGGACAAAAATGTTACAGTTGAACTTCGCAAATTTTATGTCACTCACCTTCGTTATAAGTTCCCAGTTATCGTACAATTTTTTGAAGGAAAAGTAGTCGATTCATATACTCGTCTACCATCCTATTTTTTACATAATGTTTTTCACCAAACATTGATTGATAAACTTGGCCCACAAAAAAGTTATTTGAATAAAGATGGAACCTCAAAATACCAGTGGAAAGATACTCAGGGTATTTCTTATTTGTATGAAGGCGCTTGCACCATCACTTGCTTTCCTATTTTCTTTTATATGCAATTAGAAACTTTTCCCAAGGGATCTGAAATGGCAAAACCCATAATAAATCGCCTGCAAAATTCTAAGCTGTAATTGAAATATTCTTTTTTTGGGCAACAAATACAAATACAAATCCCGCCAATACAGTTACAAAGCATAAAATTTGACCCATGGTAATGGATCCAAAGAAAAATCCCAACTGCGCATCAGGTTCTCTAAAAAATTCTATAAAAAATCTCATAACACCATAACCAATCAAAAAAATTCCCGTTAAATAACCATAGATTTTTATTTTTTGTTTTGCCGCCCAAAGAATTAAAAATAAAATAATCCCCTCTGCCACGGCTTCATATAATTGCGATGGGTGCCTGGGAACAGTACCCCCTGGAGGAAAAATCATCCCCAAAGGAGAATCAGTCATTCGACCATAAAGTTCTCCATTGATAAAATTTCCAATTCTTCCCCAAAACAGGCCTTGAGTTCCCACCAAAACCATAGGGTCAGTAATTTGTATTAAATGAAGTTTATACTTTTTAGCAAAAAATACACCGGCAATTATCATTCCAGTTACCGCACCATGAAAGCTAAGTCCTCCATGCCATACTGCTAAAATTTCCGATAAATGATCTGAATAATATTTCCAATTATAAACAAAAACATAAGTAAGCCTTGCTCCAAAAAACATCCCAATAATACCATAAGTGACCAGTGACTCCGCTTTCTCCACAGGAACCAGAAAAAATTTCTTCTTCGCTAAATATTTTAAAATTTGCCCACCAATGACAAAACCCACAACATACATAAATCCATACCAACGAATTTGCAGGGGCCCCAAACTAAAAATGGTTGGGTCAAAATCAACGACATAGGCCATAGCTCACCTCAAAAAATAATCAATGAGCATAACCTTAGCTAACTTTTTTTTATAATTGAATAAGAATTTTTTTTAAGGGCCATGTCCATTATTGAGTCTTGGTCTAAAACTATCCGTCGGATGCCAAATTCCTTCAATTGAATTGGCCATTTGTAAAATAATTTGCCTCACTGAAATACTTAAACCCTGGACATCAAAATAAACACAATGATGATTTAAAAAACTAATTAATTCTTCTTGTCCCATTTTTATATTTTTCCCTTTAAGAAGTGGGTCTAATCTAAAAAAGCGAGTTTGTCCTGTAAGCCTGCTTACTCCCTCATCAGAGATAATATTTTTTTTAAAAAAATCAACAAAAACGGCCTCTGAGCGACAATCTCTAGGACGCATAACAACGACCCCATCCTCAACTGGCACTCCCCAAAAACCCACAATTCCAAACGAACTTAAAGCGAGCGATAAAAAACGATTAATCACATGATTGGCAATTTCGATCTTGGACCCATAATCCAAAAAACAACCCAACTTAGCTTCATGGTGAGAAGAGGAATAAATAAAGGTTGCCTCATTATGATAGCGATAAATTCGAATACCTTCCTTCAAAGAAATACTTTCGTTGCTCCCCCCGCTCTGCTGCTGATCTGAAGAAATGGGCGATCGCACAATTTTGGCAACGGCGGGAGAGCATTCTTCAAAATAAAGCATTTTTGCGCCTTTTTCCTGAAGCATTATATCTATTGTTTTTGCATCATTTTCATTTATTCGACTCCATTTCTTGGCGAGTAAAAAAGAGGCCAAAGTCGCCCCAAAAACACTTTCATCAAAAGATATAAATATCGGTAAATTCAATGATTTTTGATATTGAAAAAATATTTTCCCAGGAATTTTACTTAAAGTTGAAATCTGTGAATTGACCTTATCCGCCATTGGAAAACCCTCCCTTGCCGTGGGCTGATCGACAAAAGAAAAAAAAACTTAAATTTTACCCTCTCCAAAGCAAACTAAAAAAACTAAGAAAAACCATGAGTTATTGACAGATTAAGGCCCTCTCGCTAGAAAGTGTCTGACAAATTAAGAGACCAAATCCCGGGCCTTTCCCACAAGTGGATTAAAAATCCCCCCGTTGATTTGTCATAACTAAGGAGTTTATCGTGTACGGAGTAGTTGAAATTGCTGGACACCAATACCGAGTAAAAGTTGGTGATCTAGTAGATGTCGAAAAACTTACGACAGAAGCTGGAGAAACATTAAGCTTAGACAAAGTTTACTTTGTCGGCGGAACAAAAGCACTTGTTGGTCTTCCGCTTGTGACAGGTGCAAGTGTAAAAGTTAAAGTTCTAAAACATGACAAGGGCGAAAAGATTTTAATGATGAAAAGAAAACCTGGAAAATACCGCAAAAAAAGAGGGCATCGTCAGAATTATACTGCGCTTTTGGTAACTGAAATTAATAACGGTCAAGGACAAGTTGAAAAAATTGATAGTACTTCTAAAAATGCAGTAAAATATTTAAAATAAATTAAATTTTTAAGGAGATAAATATATGGCACATAAAAAGGCCGGCGGTTCGACTAGCAACGGTAGGGACTCTAATCCAAAAATGAGAGGAGTTAAAAAATATGGTGGCGAGCACGTCGTTACAGGAAATATTATCGTCAGACAAAAAGGAACTAATTTTCACCCAGGACTAGGTGTTGGCATGGGTAAAGATTTTACTTTGTTTGCGCTTAGGGAAGGACAAGTAAAATTTGGATATTTTACAAAAAAACGCCAAGTTGTTTCTGTCGTTTGATTGATCAGTGATGAATTAACCAAAAGGGGAACATCGGTTCCCCTTTTTTTTAAGCGAAGTGTAGGAATCTGTGAAATTTATTGATGAAGTTGATATTACAATTGTTTCAGGAAAAGGCGGCGATGGTGCCAGCACTTTTCGCAGAGAAAAACATGTTCCATTCGGTGGCCCAGACGGAGGCGATGGTGGTAGTGGTGCCAATGTTTATTTTGAAGCAGACCAAAATCTCAATACACTCATTCATTTTAGAGGAAAAAAAATATACAAAGGTGATGATGGTGGTGACGGCTTTGGCAGTAAAATGAACGGAGCTAGTGGCGCCGATTTAATTATAAAAGTTCCAGTAGGAACACTGCTTAAAAATAAAGATGGTGATATTGTTGCGGACATGACAGGCCACAATCAACGGATACTAATGGCAGAAGGCGGACGAGGTGGCCTTGGCAACACCCATTTTAAATCCTCTACAAACCAAGCCCCCAGACGTTCACAAGAAGGTAGGCCAGGAACTTTAATTCCACTTCATTTAGAATTAAAACTTTTGGCCGATATTGCTTTAATTGGCCGACCCAATGCTGGAAAATCAACTCTGATTTCAGTTATTTCTTCGGCAAGACCAAAAATAGCAGATTACCCCTTCACCACTCTTGAACCAAATCTTGGAGTAGTTAAATTAAGTGATGAAAAGTCTCTTGTCGTTGCCGATATCCCCGGACTTATAGAAGACGCATCTGAAGGAAAAGGACTCGGGATAAAATTTTTAAAACATATTGAAAGAACTAAAGCTTTTGTTCATCTGGTAGATATATCCTGGTGCTTAGATGAATTTGAAGCTTGGGAATCTTATGTCACAGTGAGATCAGAGCTTCTTAAATATAAACAAGAATTGGAAAATAAACGAGAAATTGTTTGTCTTACAAAAATTGATACACTAACAGAGAAGGAACTTAAAAAATTTCAAGATTATTTTGAATATAATTTAGATAAAAAGATTTTGCCGATCTCAGCGGTTTCAGGAACCAATATAGATGTTCTCATTAATTTAATGGTCTCGGCAATTGAAGGAGTAAAAGAATGAGTGATTATATCTCTTCAGAAGTTGAAAAAATTATTCATGATAAAAAATTAATTCCGCCTGAAAATTTTGTTATGGCGACAGCTTGGATACTTGGAAACTTAAAAGGAATAAATTTAAAAATTATCGACGTCAGAAACGTCAGCACGATTACAGATTATTTTATCATTGCTTCAGCAACAAATATAGTTCAAGCCTCCGCTATGGCCGATGCTGTTTCTGGCACATTTAAAAAACTTGGCCAGTTTTGCAAAAATAAAGAGGGAAAAGATCAATCAGACTGGGTGCTCTTGGATTTTGACAATTACATCGTTCATATCTTTCTAGAATCGGCCCGCTATGACTATGATTTGGACAGCCTGTGGGGGCAGTGTCCTATTATTCCTATTCCTCAAAACTATTATTTTTCATCGCCTGAAGGTAACCAGGGGAAAAGCGACAAGGGTTACTTTTAGAAATGCGCAACGTATTTCTTTTGACGATAGGAAAACTTAAAAGCAAACCGTTAAAAACCATTGAAGAGGATTATTTTAAACGTATCACCAACTTCAATCTAGAAATTGTCGAGCTCAAGAGCGACTTAAATAAAAATCTTGAAGGAAAAGAGGCCTTAAAAAAAATACAAGAAATTGACCCCATAACAAGGCCATTTGTTATTCTTCTAACCGAGCATGGAAAAACGCAAGATAGTTTATCTTTTGCGAAGTGGTGGGGAGATACCCTGGAAAACAGAAGAGAGAAAATTATTTTAATAATTGCTGGGGCCAATGGCCCTTCAGATGAATTGATTGCCAGGGCCCATTATAAATTATCACTTTCACCTATGACTTTTGCCCATCAACTCGCTAGAATTATTTTAATCGAACAATTATATAGGGCGCAAAGTATTTTACAAAAACATCCTTACCATAAATGAAAAAAATAATTCTTGAAAATAAACTCACTTTTATTCTTTTTTTAGGGGCCCATCTTCTGGCCATTTTCTTTACCCAAGGGCATTTGCATCCAGACGAACATTTTCAAATATTAGAATTTTTAAACTTTAAATTAAATCATTCCCCCGCCTCAGATTTACCATGGGAATATCACCAACAGATGAGGTCATGGTTTTTGCCTTTTATTTATTACATCATAAGCAAAATTTTTATTTCTTTTAATATAATTTCTTTTTTTATTCACACTTTTTTTTTCAAATCGATAAGTGTTGCCCTTGGCATTTGGGCGACATTGTCTTCTTTGGAACATTTTTTACCAACAGTCCCCGCTAAATTTCAAAAATCATTTATTAATTTAACAACCTTGCTTTGGTTTTTGCCTTTTATTCATTCTAGAATTTCAACTGAAGCAATCTCATCTTCAATATTACTTCTAGGAATTATCTTTTCATTAAAAAATACCCCTAAAAAACAACTCGTAGGGGGCCTAATGCTGGGATTGGCCTTTATAATAAGATTCCAAATCGTTTTTATCATTTTTCCTTTCCTTTGTTTTAATTCCCGAAATGGCAAACTTATATTGCGATTATTAATGGGAATTTTAAGTGCATACGTCATTGGGTTTTTTATCAACTGGTGGGGGTATGAAAAACCTG
>JAHEZZ010000032.1 GCA_023250815.1 Bdellovibrionales bacterium | reverse complement strand
CGCAAAAAAATAAACAGATCAAGATTATCACCATTGCCGGTACAAATGGGAAAGGTGAAACTATTTATGAGTTGCAAAAGCTATTGACTGAAAATGGAAAAAAAACGGCCCGTTGGATTTCTCCTCATATTTTTTCTATTGGTGAGCGGATTAATTTTGGGGGAGAGGATATTTCTCTTCTTAAATTAAAAGAGGAAATCGATGCTGCCATTGTTGCTCTTTTATTAAAAAATGAGCAATTAAGTTATTACGAGTTTTTATTTTTTATTTTTTGCCGTCTGTGCGCTTCTAGGATTTTTGAACTTGATTATATTTTACTAGAAGTCGGGTTAGGCGGTCGGCTTGATGCGGTTAATATTTTTGATGCCGACTTGGTGGGATTAACTTCTATTTCTCGCGATCACCAAAATATTTTAGGCATCGGGTATAGTAAAATTTTACGAGAAAAAATGGGTGTTGTCAGGAGGCATGCCATTTTGATTTCCTCTCTCGAACTAAAATTTCTGAGAGAAGAAATCGCCGATAATGGCCAACTACATTGGTTTGATCTTTTTGCTTCTGGTATTACTTTACTGAATGATGATTACACTACTCGAAATAAAAAATTGGCGATGGCCCTTTTTCTTTTATGTCAGCAAGGTTGTATTTTAAAAAAAGATCATTTTGTAGAGGCCCTTGCATTTAAATTAAAAGATTTTGATTTTCTTCCCAGTGGTTTTAAAGGGCGATTTGAAAAGGTGACATGGCAGGGGAGATGTTTTATCTTTATCGGTGCTCATAATATTGATGGCATCAGGAAAATGGCCGCTCATTCGCTGATTTTGAAATCAAGGATTGATTATATATGGTGTTCTTTTTCAAAGAGAGAGAAAGAAGAAATCAAAAATTCCCTCTATATTTTAAAAAAGATTGCCCCTACTTATGTGACTCCTTTTTCTCATTTCAAAGCGAGTACTGCGAGTGATCTTGCTAGTATATGTTCGGATATTAACAATGGTAAAGAAAAAAAAGAAGGAAATACTCATCCGTTGTTTTTTGCTGACGACATATTTGCTACACTTCTGGCATTTGAAAAAAATAAAATTATTTTGCTTTGTGGATCTTACTATTTTATTGGGGAAGTTCAGAAAATTATTTTTGAAAGCAATCCCCCACGCCCTCATTTTGCTCTGGGCCCCCCTCCTTTGGGCACAGAATGCCAGCACTCCCAATACCCAGAGTTATGAATTTAAAATTGGTGAAAAACTGAACATTGTTTCAGACAAGGCCCTTCGAAAAACTAAAGATAATTTTTGCGAAGCAATCGGCAATGTGATTATCACACATAAAGCGAATTCTATTTACGGAGAGAAGGCCTCTGTCGATTTAACCAGTGGCGATTCTACAGTGGTGGGTAATGTTCGTTATGTCTCCCCAGAAATGACTTTGGTGGGAACTAAATTGGAATATAATTTTATTAGCAAAATTCTTTCAGTGGAGAACGCCAGGATCAGCACGGGAAATAATTTTGTGATTAATGGTAAAAAAATTTCGAGAATTTCAAATAATCAAATTGTCGCTATCGATTCAGAATATTCGACATGTCGAGATTGTCCAGAATCGTGGAGCTTTTTTGGAAAATATATTCACCTGACACTGGGAGAATATGTGCGTATTACCCATGCTTTTTTAAAAGTTAATGGGGTGGTGGTAATGTATTTTCCCTATATGGTGTTGCCAGTGAAAAATGGTCGGGAAACGGGACTTCTTTTTCCTCATTTTGGTTATGCTTCGGATGACGGGTCAACTTATAAACAGCCATGGTTTTGGGCGATCGGAGCACAAAATGATTTAACTCTTACCCCGTCCTTTCTTTCTCGACGTGGTATGGGGAATGAGTTTCAATTTCGTCAGGTCTTTGGTGAAAAAAAATGGTTTGAGATAAATTCTCTCCAAACTTGGGATAAAATCTACACTCCAAATAAACCAACATTCGATGAATCTGGTACCATTAACTTTCGACATTTTTCAGATTTTGAAGAACATTATCATATAGGTCATGATTTTTCTCATCATCTTTATTATTCACATATGAGTGATCTTGATATCATTCGCGATTACACTAATTTTCCTCCTTCAAATGTTTTGAGCAGCGAGGCCGGGGGGGGAGGGTATTTTGATTTTAGAAAATCACTTTTTAATATCTCATTAGCTGCAGATTTTAATCGCAATCAAATTTTTCACAATGCAAAAGGATTTGATCATAATTATGTACAGATTTTACCTGAAGTAAATTTAGATATTGTTCCTGTCAACCTATTGCAAACGGATTGGCCAATTTTTAGTCGTTTTAGTTTTGATACTCATGTTGATTATACTATTTTTAAACAAAACCATTATCATGAGGCACTTTTTATTAGAAATGCATCTCGATTAAATGCCACACCTTCGATAACTGTTAATGTCGCTCAATTTGGGCCAATCGATGCCACATCCTCTATTAAATTTGATCAACAATATTATCACTTTTCCAATGAGGAGGATAAATCTTTCGCTAAAACAGGTATGCTTTATGAAAATCAACTTTCATTTGGTTTAGAAAAGCGCTGGGGGATTTCTTATCAAAAAGAAATAACTAAGTTAGAAGCACAAGATGCTGGTATTTTACCGCCAGATTTAGATCAAGGTGATGTTGATCAAAAATCACTTCTGATTGCAAATATTCCCAAAGTCGATCGCGCCTTTGATGACGAAAAAATTCAAGTTGAAAAAAACAGTTATCGCCATTATCAATATTTCAAATTAAAACATTATTATCTCGACGATCAGTCTACCCGGGGAAATAACCGTTTTTTGAACCAAATTAAAGATGGTAAAGGACAATTTGATCCCATTGATGCTTTAAGGGCCAAAGAAAATCAATCTGACACAGTTGCAGCGAGAAGGACTTTACCACTCAATAATACTCTGGAGTTTATTATTAATAACTCTTTGATCAAAAAGACGCCGAAAAAATTCGATCCACTTGTGGGGGGGCAAACTATTTGGGACAATTTTGGGTATTCGAGAATTGCTTATTTTGATATCTCTCAAGGGTGGGATTTACAGATTGACAGTAAGGATCCAACTGATCATTTAACTCGTTTGATGTTAACAACTGGACTTGGGCTTGGATCTTTTGGTCTGTCTGCTAATGAATATTATTATTATCGAACAAAAAGTCATGATACCACTTTGTCATTCTCATTTGCCCTACCCTATATTAAAGTTAATACTCAATTTCGGTATGATTCATTTTCAACACCATCGAATAGATTTATTTCTCCTAGTGTGGTGCTCATTCCCAGTGATATTTGGCAAATTTCAAGTGGTATGGTCTTTGATGTCGATAAAAGGCAGGCGCAATCGAGTTCTCATAAAATTACTTATTCTCCTAAAAATAATTGTTGGAAATTTGAAGTTGGTAGACGACAAGATCCCAATGAAATTCGTTATGGATTTAATTTTATGATCAATTTTAATGAAAATGTTTTTGTACCCCTGTTTACTTATTAATTTTATGAAGCAAAAATCTCTTGTTTTAATTATTGATTTTTACGACAGTTTTACTTTCAATATTGCAAGTGAGTTATATTTAAAAAATATTCCTTGTCGTGTTGTCCCTTATGATCGCTCTTGGGAAAGAGAAGCAAGTGAAAAGATTATTATTTGGGGGCCTGGGCCTGGACATCCAAGAGATTATTCATCTGTTTTTCCTCAATTAAAAAAATTATTTGCAGACAGAGAAATCTTTCATATGGGAATTTGTTTAGGTCATCAACTTTTTTTTTCCTCTTCAAATTATAAAATTGAAAAATGTATAACTCCGATGCATGGACAAACTATTCCCTTAAAAATACCTAGATGGAAGGATATGTTTTCTTCGGAATACTTTAGTAAAGGCCTTCAAGTTCAGCGCTATAATTCTTTGGCGGTAAAAGATAATTGTTTCAATCAGGAGCAAAAAATTTTAAATCGCAAATTATATCAAAAAATTTCTTATAAAAAAGAAGTGATTATGTCTTATGGTGAGAACTGGATATCATACCAATTTCATCCGGAATCAGTGGCAACAGAGGGAAGAAAGTGTTTTTTTGAACCTTTAGCAAAATTTTTGTATAATAAAGAATGCTCTAATTAAATTAGGGCAAGTGTCCATGACGGACATTTTTTCGCCCATTGGACGGGATTATGAATTTAGGCCGTATTGAAGGAATTTATAATCAGGATACAATTAAGCATGTCTCTTTGCTCGGTATAAAATCCTGGCTCTTTGACTTTCGGCCGAAAAGTTTTTCTTTTATTCAGCAATATAGATTTTTAGAAATTTTAGAAAAGAGTGGGGAGTTTGCAGAAAATATTTTTATGCTTTTTAATCGCGAAAAAAAAGAAACACTGGAAAGTTTTTTAGATATTGTCTCTAAGGTGGCAACCAAAAAAGAAGTCATGGGAAAACTAAAATTAGAATTTGATGATTTTTTAGATAATGATGATTTTGATAGATATGGTGTTCCCTTTTATCTGCGAGTGAATCGCTCTATTTCATTTGAAAATTTAAAAAAGTATAAATATTGCGAAGGACTTGTTTTAGATTTTAAATATTTAAGTAGTTTACATGAAACAGATGAACTATTATTTTTTGCGCAAAATTTAAGCAATTTTAGAGAAAGTCATTCTTTGATGAAATTAATTTTAAGTGCTGATTGGGATTCAAATTTATTTCATTCTTTAGATGAATTAATTCCTTTTAATTATTTATCAATGCCCATTAATTCTAAAGTGGAGAGTTCATATCGCACAGTAGATATTTCAGTACTAAGTTCCAATTCTCAATATTTTTTGAGGGATCGCAATGAACATACTGCTTAGTAATGATGATGGCGTTCATGCGGAAGGCATCAAGACTCTCGCCTTGGAACTTCGAAAAATTGCCAGAGTTTTTGTGGTGGCCCCCCTAGAAGAAAGATCAACGACAGGGCATACTCTTTCACTTGACGTCCCACTTCGTGTTCGAAAAATTGATGAAGATACTTTTGGTTGCAGTGGTTATCCTGCAGATTGTATCATGATGGCGATTGGCCACCTTCTTTTTAATGAACCTATTGATTTAGTTATTTCAGGAATTAATCGCGGTGCTAATTTAGGTCAAGATATTTATTATTCTGGGACAGTGGCGGCGGCACGGGAAGCATGCTTTCAAGGTTATAAATCGATTGCGGTGAGTACTGTTTTTGAGCATAGATCATTTAAAGAAGGGCAAAATAAATATTATGAAACAGCAGCACATTTTGTGGCAAAAATAGTTAAGAGTGGTATTTATAAAAAATTAAATACTCATGAATTACTCAATGTTAATGTTCCTGCACTCCCTTTCTCAGAGGTTTTGGGAGTCGAAGTTACTTCCTTGGGATTTAGAAAATACTCACCTGATATCAGTGAAAGGCGAGATTGTAGAGAGAGGCCTTATTATTGGATTGGGGGGCTTTATAAGGGGAGCAGCGATATCTCTGGAAGTGATTGTTTGGCGCTTGAATCCAAAAAAATTTCTGTGACACCAATCAATGTTTTGTTGAAAAATACCGATCTGATTAATCATTGGAAAAATCATTTTTCGGAGATCGATAATTGAAGAATAGGAATACCTGCTTTGTTTTTACTTTCCTTTTATTTTTCATGGTATCTTGCGCTCATCAGTCAGGTAAGTTTGTCCGGGTTCCGGCCGGTAGTACTCCTTTAGATGTTGCTAAAAATTATGGCATAAATAGTGAGTCAGGATTAGTGGTTCAAGATGGTTGGGTTTTTATTCCGATGAAAAAAGGCATCATGCAATTTATTCGTTCTCAGTATGATGAAAAAACTCAGGAGTATTTAAATCTTGGAAAGTTTGCTTGGCCTGTTCCTGCTCATCATGAAGTCAGTTCAAGTTTTGGCCATCGGTGGGGGAGAAAGCATGATGGTATTGATATTACTGCAAATGTGGGAGATCAAATTTTAGCAGCAGAAGAAGGCGAAGTTATTTATTCTGGAAATAAAATTGGCGGTTATGGGAATATCACTATTATTCAGCATTCAGATGGGTTTTATACTGTCTATGCTCATGCTAAAAAAAATTATAAGGAACGAGGAGAGAAAGTAAAAAAAGGAGAGCTAATTGCTCTTGTTGGTATGACGGGGCGGACTACGGGGCCTCACTTACATTTTGAAATAAGGCGAAATAGTGAATCTTTGGACCCTCGTCATTTCCTAAGTTACAAACAAAATGACTAGGGTGTTATTTTTTCTTGGCATTTGCGCCAAATTTATTGATTATTCCAATGTATAACTTGGCGGTGTTTATGGCATCTTCTAGGGCCGTATGAACAACCTCTCCCAGTCCTAAAAGTTTCATTAGCTCGGATCCAGAGGCACTGCTACTTGGTAAAATACCCATGTCGATTAGGGTTCTTGCAGAAGATGAAAGGTCGAGATCACGGTGGTGAAAATATTTTCTCATATATTCAAAACCTAGATCGCGATTTAAAAAAGGAAGATCGATGGCATTCATGGATTTTCCAAAAAGAGTGATTTTTTCCGATCCAAAATAATTTCTAATAGGCAGTGATTCTAGGTATTCAGTAATTTTTGCCTTAAGCTCGGGTAGTGTTAGACCTTTGTCATGGGCGTTTTTGATAAGTTTTTCATTATGTTCAACAACCCAAGGATCAAGAGTTGGTTTTAGTTTTTCAAATGAAGGACATTGAACAAAAGTATGAAGCGAAAGTTCTGTGGGAATTTCATCGGCCTTAGAGTCAAAAGGAACAAAAGCGAGTTCAATAATATAATCATTTTCTCGAAGGCCTGTGGCCTCAAGATCAATCGACAAATAGCGCATGGCCATCTTTTGTTGGAGTTCTTTAAATAAGTGTACTCTCTTTAATTGAATTTTGGCAACCAGAGAGGCTACAAATAATTAACGTTAATCTGACAACTATTATTTTGGGCGCCAGACTTATTTAATAATTCTAGGACTTCTTGAAAAGAAGTAAGACAGCTAATTAAAGGGATTTTAATTTGCATTACGAGAAGTTCAGTTGTGCATTTGAGGCATTGCCCTTCTCCTTGGCAGGAGGATGCTATTGGGAGTTGGTATTTTTGTAGAAGCGAAAGAAGATTGAGCTTATCATTTTCTTTCCAGTCAAAGACGGCCACTACTTTGTGAGAGGCCCCTCCAAAAATAGTGAGATGAATTGTGCTTGATGAGATCATTGATTAATGGCCCGAACTACTGGGCAAGTCATGTATCTATCTTCGCTTCTTCCGTCGAAATAAAAACTTTGGAAATTGCTCCTTTTGATAATGCCGATTATTTCGCCGACTCGATTTTGGTAGTAGATGGGAATCTGTTGAATGCTGATACCGAGATGTTTAAAGGGCACTTTTTCCAGTTGGTCGAGGTTTTCTTCTTCATTTAAGTATTCACTGAGAATTCGAAGGGGAGGACTAATAAAAATAAATCTATTATCTGTGAGTCGATCCAAAAAATTATTTATTGGTTTATTTAAATTATCTCGAAGAAAGGCCTGCAAAACTTGGTGAGTGTTTTTTTGTCCAACTGAGGTCACCAGCGCAAATGAAGGGGGCCCATTTTGTTCTTTGCTTTCAATATAAAAACACCAAGGTGAGCGAGGGGCATTATTAGACAAAAGAAGGGGGGTTTTGGTGAAGTTTGAAGTAACTTCACCTTGACTTAAAAGAGCGAGGAAAAAATCTCCATTTGCAAAAGTAATTCCAAAGTGATGGTGTCGTATATTTTGGGGGAGTTCTTCTTTTAGCGAAAAATAATCTTTATCTTCTTTTGCCGAAAAATTTGAACAGAGTCGGATATTTTTAGAATTATTCAGATCAATTTCCTCAAAAATGGTTTGATAGTCAGTGGTATTTTTAGAAAATTTTCCAAGGTAATCGCTGGTTTCTTGGTTGGGATAGGATTCATTGGGGGTAAGGACATTTTCTCCTTTAAAATAAAAATTTCGAACAGCGCTATCTTGGCCGGCAAGCCCTGCTAAAAAATCTTTTTTCTGTTTTAAAAAGAGAGCAAAATCTTTTTCAACTCTGGCAACGGGAAATAATTCTTTAAGCAAGGGGGAACTTGTATTTTTGATATTCAATTTCTTTTTTATCTCTTCTAAAATATAAAAAAGGGGAGAGGATAATTGGTTATTAGAACTAACCCCTTCGGCGTAATGAATTTTGCCATTATAGCTTATAAAAATTTGCACTCGTGTTGAGGGTGAGATGATATCTGGTCTTAAGTATTGTTGAAAATAAGAATAGCTAATCACAGAATCAAAAAAATTTAGCTTATATTTTTGTTTATATTCTTTAAAGAGATCGGTGTTTCCCCCTGATCCTAAATATACGTCGCTTTTTTGAGTGTAAGATTGTTCACAGGTCATTGCTCCAAATTGTATTTGGTTGCTCTTTACTTTTTCTTGATAAGAAATATAGCGAGTGCATGAATAGTTTATTAACAAGGCAGTAATAATTAAAAAATTATTTAATATGGTAGAGGCCTTTAATTTTTTCTTCTTCCAGGTTTTTGTCATTGTACTTGGGAAGTTCCACTTCATTTTTTTGATTTAAACTTTGCTCATCTGATGATTTCATATCATCAGGTATTTCTTCAAGGGAATCATTGTTATTATCCCAACTATTTATGAGATCCATTTCTTTTTTTCTCGCTTTCAGTGTGCAGATTACCCACATTCCTCCGTATTGTTGGATGTGATTACTGGCGGTCTGAATGGAGATAATTTCAATTTGCATCTTGGCAATACGATTAATAAGCCTATCAAAATGCTTTTCTTGATAACCTTGGTTCCTCTTTGGAGGGGATGGAATATAATAAGTGAAGGTAAAAAGGTATTTTTTGGGGTAAGATATCAGCGTCTTTAGATCTGCAATTATTAATAAAAGATACTTTTTTAGCATTATCATACTGAAATCTCGAAATACATTTCTCTGCATACCACTCATCGAATTTTCTATGGGGAATTGGATAGTTTTTCTTTTAAAATACCTTCTTGGGCAAAGATTACCATAAAAATATTTGCTGTTATCCGTTACAAAGTTAGTTATACTATTTATTGTGGGCAATAGGATGTTGCCCATACCAAGTAGGCAGGATGCCGAAAAAGAGGGGCCTTTGCAGGAGGCCCCTTTTTTATTTATGTTATTTTTTTCACATTTTTATCCATCAAATCAAATAATTAGCAAGAATATATAGATTATCCAAAAATTTAAAATGCAATTTCAACGTGGATAGTTCCTCTGTTTTGCGCATTTAAGCACTTGAAATTCTGAGTGTATGAGGGGTTTCTGACTGAGGCCCCTTTTGTTTTATACCTGATATTTCGGCTTGTATAATATGGTATAACTGTTATACTTTCAAAATGAGGTTTCGATACGACAAAAAGAAATGTGAACAGCTCAAGAGCAATCCCAAACGGGGTATTGGCTTTGAGGAAGTCCAAGAAATTTGGTTTCACCCCTACTATGAAGATAGACGAAGTGATGTTCCAGAACAGTTTAGAGCGATAGGATGGGCGAACGGAAAATTATATTCAGTTATTTACGAAGTCAGAGAAGACGATGATGGAGAATACTTTCATTTAGTGACTTTATGGAAATCTACAAAAGAGGAGAAAAAAATTTATGAAAAAAACAGCTAAGAAAAAATTATCCGCCGATGATATTGCAGAACTTGCTGAGCAAGGAAGAAATATTTCTGAATACTTCACCAATAAGGGGAAGATGAAGCAACCTATTCAGCGAGTAAATGTAGACTTCACAATTGAAATGCTTAAAGAGATCGATCTATTGGCGAATGAACTCAATGTTAGTCGACAGGCCGTAATCAAGACTTATTTGCGGGATGCTCTGGATCGCCACAATCTCGCAAAATCAAAAACAGGTTGATGATAAAAATTGAAAGCTAAGATTAAAAGGCTGAGAATTTCTTTTCTATTAGTGTTTTTAATTAATATAAACGCTTATGCGGAAATGAAGTGTGGAATAGGTGAGACAGAAGTCAGAGAACACGTGCGCAAGTCTTATCAAAAGAAGTCCGGAGAAGCCGTTTCAAAATCCATCGTCACCGAACATTGTAGAGAAATTTTTAAAAAATCCAAAGAATGGCTCAGTTCTCTTAAAGATGGTGCACCATTAAATTGGCCTTTAAAGCGAGAAAAATTTGGGAAATGGACAATATCAGAACGAAAAATATTGGAAGAAAGGTTATCATTGTTGCCAGACTTTGTTCTTGATCGAAACCCGAGTGGCATTTACCGGGGATTCTTGTCAAGGAATTTAGAAAACCCGGCAATCTCGAATAATGAAACAAAGGCAATTATTATTTATGACCCATTTTTTTCAGAAATTGAGCTATTACAGCAAAAAATAATCTCACACGAAGTCGGACATTTTATTTTTCGGGAATTAACCACTGAGCAAATTTCTGAATTTCGAAAGTTATCAGGCTGGAGCGTTGAAAGAAATCAAGTTTATAAACTTGTGCCACCTATTCAGGTGATTGCCGAGGATAGCAGAGATTCAATCGATGAAGATTTTGCTAACAATCTTGAGTTCTACAGCTTAGACGAAGAAGGCCTCAAAAAATTTAATCCGAAAATGTTAAATTTCTTTAAAAATAATTTTCCCAAAGCTCATAAGGAAATACGATGAAGATAATAAATTTAATTTTACTTATAACTTTTTTTTTCGGTTGTGCTTTGACCAAAAAAGAAGTCAATCCAATTGAAATTGTAAACACTAATATGAGGTCCTCTTGTGATCTTGATACATTTAACAAGCATTTTAAATTTGATCATAAGGATGATTCAAGAGCTTATTACTTTACTATTGGAACTAAGCTCGAAATGTTAATTGTGGAATCAGCCGATGGGAAAAATGTTTCTTTTGCGCAGATACTTCTGATCTATAATAACCAATATGACCTTGCTAAGACTCTGGCATTATTTGATAAAAATAATTTTAAAATAAGCAGTGTTAAGGAGTCAAAAGGCGATTTTTTGAGCAAAGTAAATACTCTTGTCGATAATAAAAATTCAATGCAAATTGAATATGAGGAGTATGGAAATTTAGTTAATACTATTGTTTGGAAAAAATGCCTTAAGTAATTTATGCACTCTTCGCTTTGATGATTTTTTCAAAAGATAAACCATTAATTTTTGCTTCTTCTCGAAACCAAATCGAGGCATAAAATTCTTTACTGCTTCCAAGTTTTTTCGCAATTTCCAAAAACGGTGCCAGCCGACTTTTAGTTGAAACCGGCAGCATCTTTTCATTTTTTGAAGCACACAAGACTGGAGTTTTGAGATGTACTAGGGGACAACTATTTCTCAAAAATAATTAAAATTAAAACTGGCCAAGAATAGTAAAGGTAAGTTTGAAAAAACGACTCAATCTTTAACCAAAAGTCGGCTGGCACTGTTTCCCCTGCTCCTCGCTGTTTCCTGGACTTGAAAATCTAACGCCGTTGCCACCTTACTTCGATCAAGTTTGATATACTTTTTCTTGATTGATAACTGATTTGAAGTTCGATGCAATTGCCTTTTTTAACACTTCTGAAGTAGTGGCCAAAGTCTTCAATTTCATCTTTTTCATTCCAATTGCATGGAATTGTAGATTTAAAATTGAGAAGTTCCTCTTTTGTTAAAAATATAAATGCAGTCTCTAAAATATTTTCTTGTGAAAAGAACAGACCCAATTCAGGGATTCGACTATCAGTAGTGTAATAGACAATACCATTCTCATTTATTTGATAATTGTTTCCTAGAGATTGAATGATTTCATTTTTGCTTTCCTTCGCAGTGAAATATTTTTGAATATCTAGTGCTTTTTCAAAATTACTTTTAAAATTTTGGGATGTTGAACATCCCAGAAAAACAAGAGACACAATTAATATAATTTTCATTTTATTATCTTCTCCACAAAATCAAAAACATTTGAATTAAATTTTTTAACTTCTTCTTTTTCTAATACATATTTTTCAATGTAATTCGCAAAATCTTCCTCTTGATCATCTTTAGAATCTGCTTTGATTAATTTGTCAGGGGGCCGTTCGAACACCTTGCGATCTTCAACTACATAATGCCATCCGGAAGCAATTTTAAATTCTTTTTGGTTTTTTCTGGGAGAGCAAGGTAGAGAAGATGAGCGAATTCGTGAGAGAGAACCGCCAATTTATTGTATTTTGAATTATAGAATAAGTCGTACAAAACAATGGAATATTTATTGGGGTCAGATGTTGCAGGATTATCTTTTGTTATTGATTGATTAGATCTGTGTAGAGAAAAATTAAATTGAGTCAACCCAGATGGAATTTTGTTTAAAATTTCAAGTGCGATTAAAATTTCTTTTTTTTTTCCAGTTCTTGAATTTTTCCTTATGAGGCCAATTTGTTGGCCCGTTATTTTTGAAAAATGGAATAAATTTGTCGGAGTTTTTCCATTTTTCTCGACAATGTTCAACTCGCTCGTGTGCGGAAACTTTATATCCCTCACGTTGATGTTCTCTTACTAGGTGTTCCAGAACTTTAATTTGCCACCAATCACAATCGAGCGAATATGCTGGGAAGGAAAAAAGATATGAAAGAATAAAAAACATTTATAAATTCTATCTAATCGATGAAAATTGTTCAATAAAAAGAAAACACGCCCTAGTAAAGGCAAGTTTGAAAAAATGCTGCCAGTTTCAACTAAAAGTCGGCTGGCACTTTTTTTGCTTTTTTTGTGACGAATGCAGGCCGAATGCCAACTTTAATAAATATTTGAATTTTCAAAAAAGTTAAGTGTTCAAGTCAATTTTTTTAAAAAAATATTTTGCCGGCCCTTGATTTTTTTAAATAGCTCCGAAAATACTATTAGAAACACCCAAGGCATCACTGGTTGTTTATAACTCACTTTATCTTATTTTTGGCCTTGGACTTAAAAAAGGAGGTAAAAAATGCGAATCCCATCAGGAACCCCGCCCAATCACATTGGATAAAACTTAAAATTATTTTATTTATTAGATAATCACTCAGTCTGATTTTCTGAGATTTTCGCCCTAAATTTTATAATTTAGAAGGCGTTATATAAAGGAGGTTGACATGGATTTTTATCAATCAGAATTAACGTATGAGGTTCAGACTAACGAATTTAAACAAACCGAGGCATTAAAACAATACTGTGCTCATGCTGTGAAGGAAATTAAATCTACTTACGGATGGGATACTGAGGTGCAGATCAGTATTCTTCCTTCGGGCCAAAGCAGTGACGAGTTTTCCGTAACTATGAAAGTTTTTGGATTAGGGGAACCGGTCATAGCTAAAAAAAGTGGCAAACAGGTCATGGCCCAGCTGAGAAAAGTTCGAAAGGCGGTTATGCGGCAAATACACCGCATGAGCGAGAGAAAAGCCTGTTATAGAAGAAAATCATTTTTCAAAGAACCACTGGCCGCTTAAAAAAAAAATTAACGATGGAGGTTTATATGTATAGGAAAATTTATAAAGAAACATTTGGTGAAATCTTTGACCTAACAACTAGGGGACAATCAGGACGACGTCCGATAAAAATTGAATTAGAAGGTATTTTAGTTCCTTGTATCAGATCAATTCATGAGAAGCGATTTAGGTACAGGCTTGATTCCACGACCGGCGAATATTTTCTGAGCATGAATGAAGCGCTTAAATCTCTCGCTAAGAAAGTTGAATGGGAAGAGGTGATCATTAAAGGTCAATTAAATCCTGATGCCGCTATAGTTGAGGTGGAAAAAATTTGTCGCTCTCAAAAAGATGAACCGCCAAGACCTTTGATGTCTTGCGTGGGGGCGTATGCGTAATGGCCGGATAGGTTGAACATTAATTTCACACCCCCACGTCCCAAAAGCGACGTGGGGGAATTCAAGGATAGAAAAACGGTGCCAGCCGACTTTTAGTTGAAACTGGCAGCATCTTTTCATTTTTTGAAGCAAGCAGGACTGGAGTTTTGAGATGTACTAGGGGACAACTATTTCTCAAAAATAATTAAAATTAAAACTGGCCAAGAATAGTAAAGGTAAGTTTGAAAAAACGACTCAATCTTTAACCAAAAGTCGGCTGGCACCGTTTTAGTTTTAGGGCACCGTTTTACCGTTTTAGGGATCAGTATAAAGTTAAATGCTGGGCCAAGCATCTAATTATTGTATTGATATACTTCTGTAATTCTATTTGCCGGATATATTAAGCTGGTTTAAATGTTCACGAATTAAAAAATCAAACCAGGAGCAAATTATGTTTATTAAGTATTTTCTTTTATCGACTGTATTAACCTTATCAATCCCAGCATTCTCTGCACCAGTGAAAACATTCAATTTAAAATATAGTTGTGTTAACAAAAGCGCTACTTCAGAACAAAAAAACTTAGAATTAGTTATCAGCATTAGCACCTATCCTAACAGCAAAAAAATCACATGGGCGACGATTGAAACAAGGCGAGATATTTTTGATTTAAATTTAGTTAAAAACGACTCAAGAACACTGGAAACGGATGCATTTTCTGCAGAGGTTGGCGGAGTTGATTTGGATGCAAGCTACCAGCTAAAATTATCTCAACCAGTTAATGAACAATTAAGCTCATTTGATGCTTCTTGGAAACTTTTAGTGAATGATCAACCAATTAACTTAGCGGAAGGAGTCTCTAATCCAGAAAAATTTTCATGTACTGTAGCTTCGGCTAAGTCTAGCACTGTAACAGCAGCACTTAAAACTGCTGCTGAAGTATATTTAAAATCACTTGGAGATGATTGGAACGTTGAAGGTGACAAGATGTCAGGATACGATTTTATCAGAGGATATTTAGGTAAAGTCAAACGTAGCATGGAAAGAACTGGCGAATATTCAATCGAAGGCCATAGAGTTAATTTGAAAGTAGATGGCGTAGATGTGCTGGTGTTTGTCGTAAATGCCTCAGAAGAAGAATCTGGTTCGCTTACTGTTTATACAAATAAAGGCGAGTTTCTTACTGATATACAAAATTAATTTTTACTTATATTGATAATTAGGCCCCCCAGCTTTGTCTGGGGGGTTTAAGTTCGTTATTGTGATTGTTCGAACTGCTCATAAAAATAAATGCCCCACTAAATTAGGATCAATTCTATAAAGCTTCTACCGACGGAGATGAATAGCCTTGAACTAGAATCTCTTGTTGATGCAAATGTTTTCGCCATCCTCACAATAGCGAATTTTAATTGAATAAACCTAGGCCACTTAATATTTCAAGAATTAGGGCGTGTTTTCAAAGTGGTATTGACAGGCGAATGCAGGTCCGACCGAAGACAGTCGATTTGAGACGGAAATTTTATTACGAAATATATGAGATCAGTATTTAAGTGTGTTCGAAATTTTTACCAATCTGATTAATTTTTTTGAATATGATTGGGGCAATTTCCTCCGATTTCTGAAGGATCATTCGTCACAAGGAAACGATGACTAGGTTCAAAACGACAACGGCAATATTCTTGGTTACCGGGGACAGTTTCGGCGTAGAGAAATTTATCACAGAGATGAACTTTGGGTGCCGGACAGGCACCGCCAATCATATCTTCATCACTCGTCACAAGGAAACGATGACTAGGTTCAAAACGACAACGGCAATATTCCTTGTTTCCAGGAACTCCTTCTGCGTAGGCAAAAAGATTACAGGGAGAAATTTCATGAGTTGGGCAAGCTCCTCCGATCTTTGAAGGATCACTCGTCAAAAGGAAGCGATGACTAGGTTCAAAACGACAACGACAATATTTTTGGTCATCGGGGACAGCTTCGGCGTAGGCAAATTTACGGCAGACCGAAAAGACTACCTTTGATGGTTGTTTCAATCTCTTCAAAACTTCTTCAGTAAAATTTATAAATTTATTTTTAGGAGCGGGTAAAAAACTCTCACAACAGGGAACTTTCTCTCCAAGAAGCACAAGTATAAACGGCAATAAGTAAAAAAACCATTTAACATATTTCATCAATGCAATATCGTCATTTGATAAAACTAAAATAATTCTTCTCAATATGATTTACTGCCGAGGAATTTTTTGCCGCTTTAGAGATATTACGAAAATGCACAACTTGAAAACTGAAACGTGATGAGTATATACTGAAAGTTGTTGGAGGGAATAGGTTATTTGCGAAGCTTCTGGAGCGCCCGATTGATCATCTCAGGTAGATCTGGAAAAAAGTCGCCTTTTCTAAAAGAAAGAGTGATATCAGAATTTTCACCTTTCGCTATTTCTCCAAAAAACTGGCGAAGTCGCACAATTGGGCCTGCCAATCGTTGAGAAATTATTACCGTAAATAACAGTGAAACTAATAAACAAATTACAAATGAAATAAAAATCGAATGATAAACCAGATTGGCCTGTTGGTTTAGAAAGTCAAAATAAGAGTGCCCAGAGGTTAGGCCAATTTTTACTCCCTCATTCTTAAGATAAGCATAAGAGCGATTGACAGAAAAGAGACAGGCCAAAAAGAAACTGCTGATAATCGCAACATCTAAAATTAAAAGAGGAATTTGGAACTGCGGATAAATGATAAATTTTGTACGCCATTTGAATGATTTTAAAGCTTCTTTCATATTAATACCGCTCTCTTAAATTTTGGGTGAAGATCAGTTCACAAAAACTATATCTTCTTCAATTGTAAATGAGGATTGCCTCAAAACTCAAGCGCAAATCAAAAGACCCTATTATTTAAGATAAAGAGCAAAAGCAAGCTGACGATTATTCTCGGTTTTAAAAAATTTAAGTAAAATACAATACTATCGAAAAGTGAGGTTAGAGATTAAGGATTGCAATTACTAATGAGATATATTTATGACAAGATTTTTATCTGCCATTCGATTTTTTAAGGGGCCGTTGATTTGTTGTTCTTTAATAATCACCAGTTCTTGTAATGAAGTGGGCAATCTTAATGGCGCTAAAGTAAATTCATCAGCGGCAACTTCAAAGACCCGGAGCAAGTCAACGACAGCAACAACGACCACTTCAGGATCTAAAATTTCTGTCCCTGTAATGTCCTCAGTTGCCCCAACTCCTGCCAATTTAATGCTCAACTTAAGCAGTGGCAGTACCAGTATTTTTGTCAGTAATCAGGCATCACCTAAAGAATTTGAAGAGCAGAGTAAAACTGATTTTCTAGTTGGACAGTTAAAGATAAACCTTCAGATGGCCATATTAAAGGCAACAGGGGCCACCACTTCATTAACAGTTGTTCATGGGGAAAAAACGCAAGTCCCTCCACGGCCAAGTCCAATTAACATTGTTTTAGCAAGTGATGTGGAAAATAATACGACTTCAGAAATTATGTTGGCACTTCTGCCTTCCTTAAAAACATTGAAAGAGTCTTCAGATCCTGCAACCTTGAAAGAACGTTTTGCCATTGTCCCCGTAAAACAAAGTGATGCGGGATATGGAATTTGGATTGTTGCCAATACACCGCCGGGAATTTCTGCGGCGATCACTTACTATTTGCGAGAGGTGGTTGGAGTAAAACAAATATTGCCAATGACCTGGCCTGACGGAGTTATTTTTCCCAAAGGCCCATTAAAAATGGTTCCCACCAATTTGGAACAAAATCCAATTTGTATTGATGCTGCCCCTCATTTTAAAAATATTCATTTCTTTTTTGGAACCGGTGGAAATGCACCTTTTTATGTTCTAAATAACACCTGGGACCACAATCTGGGGCCGACTCATTGGTATTCTACTTCTGATATGAAGTGGAATGAATTGATGACGAATATGCAAATGTTGAGCAGTGGGAATGCGGCCCCTGGACATAGCTGGAGCGGTTATTTTGGTTATCTTCGGGAATGCAAAGATGTTTCAGAAGGAATGCTCTCAGAAAGCGAGCGTAACTCCTCTATTAAATGCCCAGAGGGAGTGGATTATGCTCAGTTGGTTTCTTGCCGTTACTTTACTGGGCCAGAAGGTTCAAATCCAGCGCCCGAATATTTTGAAGCAGCTAGTGATCCAAATTGCCAAGTTGATGAAACAAATTTTCCCGGAATGATTCCCTATAGAATAACGTTTGATAAATCATGGAGTCCTTATGCCAATGAACTTTCCTGGATTCCAAGCAGTTCGCAATCGATTGATACTTACGCAAAATGGGTAGTTGCCGATGAAATAGAACATCGAAAGAATGATCCCTATGAAGGTCTAACCATTTTAACTCAAAATGATGGGAATTTTTTTTCACAAGATTCTGAATCACTCACAAACGGAACTCCCATTGATCAACTTTTTGAAATTGCCAAAGGGGTTTATTCAAAAATGCAAGATAATCCCAGCTTATTTAAAAATGGGGAACTCAATACTTTTTTAACTTTTATGGGTTATTCTCCAGCAAATACTTTACCGACAAAGGATTTTGTAGATGTAAAAAATCATGTTTTGATTGGATTGGCAAATGGGTTTAATGAGGATTTAGGATTAACTTATGATGAATATATTAATCTTTATACTGCATACGGCATAAAAAATATTTTTTCATATGATTACGACCAGGGAATGGAGCAATGGAGCAATGGGGTTATTCCCGCCCCATTGGACTCGCTAAAAATGTATAAAAAAAGAATTACAAATCATGACTCTGTTAATGGTTATGGATTTGAGGGCGGTTATTCTGCTCCCGTTGGATTCTTTTTGAGTGGAATGTATTTTTTAAATTTTCACCCCAAAGTTGACCCTGAAGAATCGCTGAGAAACGATTTTAAAGGAATTTTTGGGCCGGTATGGGAAAATCTTTGGGATATTTTGCAAACTTATCCTTCACGCAAAAATTATTCTATCACTGCTCCTTGGTTAAGACTAAGTTTTGACAAAATGAACCAGGCCTATTCTGCTACAACTGACGAAAGTATCAAATCGTCTTTGAATATGATCCGCCTCTATATGCTTGTCGAATATTACTCTATGAGAGTTTTAGAATTTCAAACACAAAGAAATATCAAAATGGGATTGTTTGACTCGGATACCAGCTGTCATGCCAACCTAGATATTGCCAAACCCGAATTTTCTAATCCCGATTCCTATGGCCCAGATGAATTAGATACAATGATCAACGATAACTGGGGATGTAATAAAATTTCGTTGGCAGAATTACGTGCCAGCATTAACGGAAATGTCGATGGACTTTACCTGGCCATCGATACAGTTTTAAATTTTGTGACAAGAGTGTTTAATACTCCCAAATACCAAACTGCTTTTGCGGCATCTACTAAGGTACAATATTTCTGCAACGATTATCAGGAAGAATTTAAAAATATTTTAAAGGATTTAGATTCTGCCAGAGCTAATTGGGATACTTATATAGAGTCCCTACAAAGTTTGGATATTACTAATGCTTCACAAATAGAATCCGATGTTAATGCACTTTTTAATAGTAAGGTAATGCCTTTTAAAAACAAAGTGGCCGCCACTTTAAAAAAATTAAATGATAATTGGTGCAACGGAGTTTCTCCCTTGGAAGGTGATGTAACTGCAAAAAACATAATTGCGATAAACACCCGTGCGGTCTTAACTGATATTGATATTTCAAATATGTTCCAAAGCACAACAAATGCACTTCATGCAATTCCTCTAATCCCAGTTGCCGATTTTGATCCGCAAAAAAATAAAGTAATACCCGCCGATCCGAATGCCCGTTGTACGATAACTGATGATGAAGCAATGACTGTAACAGCTCCCTACGAAAACAATTATAAATTACTTGTTCTCCATGATTCTACAGTTGTTTTGTCGACCATGATGAAGGCCGGTAAAGAAGTTCGCATTATGATTTATAACACAATTTCAGAAGACCAAAAGATTGTTCAAAAACTAAGCAGAATTTCTCCTCAATCTGATCTCCCCGTACGGGTGACATCGCCCCCAATAAGATTGGCCGCAGGGGAATATCGACTGATTCAAATGGCCAATGATGAAAATCCCTTTGGGCCTCAGATACAAGGGGTCAATCCAACCTCCAATGATTTAGAACAAAATGGAACATATGTTCGAATGTATTCCGATTTTCCTTCAAACTATGATTACCAGCATTCTTTTATTTT
>JAHEZZ010000031.1 GCA_023250815.1 Bdellovibrionales bacterium | reverse complement strand
CTAAAGAAGAAGAGAAGGATTTGTGAAAGAAAGTTTTTTAGAACTTAGAGATGTGCATATTTCCTATGGCCAAATTAAGGCCATTCACGGGATCAGTTTTAAAGTACAAAAAGGTGAGATTGTTACTCTGCTTGGAAGTAACGGGGCAGGAAAAACCACCACTCTGCGTGCTATTTCAGGCCTAATTCCTATAAAACAAGGTGACATCATTTTTAAAGGCCAAAAAATTAATGGACTTGCTCCTCATAAAATTGTCTCCAGAGGACTTACTCAATCCCCTGAAGGCCGTCTAGTTTTTCCCGATCTCACAGTTCTAGAAAATTTGGAAATGGGCCATTACTTAAGAAGTGACCAAATGGGAATCAAAAAAGATTTAGAATATATTTTTGATTTATTTCCTCGCTTAAAAGAAAGGCAAAAACAACTAGCAGGAACGCTTTCTGGTGGAGAGCAACAGTTCTTAGCGATCGGCCGAGCTTACATGGGAGGCCCTGAACTGTTGCTTTTAGACGAGCCATCTCTGGGAATTGCTCCCCTTCTAGTTCGCACCATCTTTAAGGCAATTAAAGAGATCAATAAACAAAGGGGAACTACAATCTTACTAGTAGAACAAAATGCCTATGCTGCGCTTAAAATTGCCACTCAAGGAATTGTGCTTAAAACAGGACAAATTAATATGACAGGAACTGGTAGTGAACTTCTAGGAAACGAAGATATTCAAAAAGCATATCTTGGACATTAGGGCGTGTCCTAGGCCACACATTTTAGAGTAAACGTTGTTCCAACTCCCGGGTTGGCCTCGACTAAAAAAAATCCCCCTATTTTTTTCACTTCTTCATCGACAATACGAAGCCCCTCTCCTCTTCCAGAAAAAAGAGACACTTTTTTTTTATTTTTTATAAAAAGCCCACTGCCATCATCACTTAAATTGGCCTCAAATTGATGATCGTGAAAAGAACAATTTAAAAATATTTTACCACTTCTTGTTTTATTTTTTAAAATTCTTTGTTGTGGTTTTTCAATTCCATGCTCAATACTATTAATGATCAGGGCAACTAAAATATGCCTTAGAGAATTAAATATTTTTTGCGAAAGCTGATAATCTTCCCCTGCTACCCTAAATTCAATTTCTTTTCCAATTTGGCCGGCGACATTTTTAACTAAGAGATCACATTCTCCAAAAAGTCGAAAAAGAGAATGATCCCCATCATTTAAAAGTTCCTTTAATTTGCATTTTAAGAGCTCTTTTTTTTCACTGTAAAGAAAGTCTAATTCATTCTGGCAAATAATAAGTTGTGCCTCTAAATCGATAAAATTATTTGCTACTAATAAATTTTCACTTTGATGAATGAGTTCCTTTAATTTGAGACAATCAAGCATCGAACAATGACCTTTAATTTTATGTAGCTCAACGGCCATAAGTGGCGATAAAAAATCTTTTTTTTGGCATTTTGACAAAACAAATTTCAAAGACTCTCTGCTTTCCTTAAAAAAATCCCTTAGCAATGCTTCTTCCTTGCAGACCACAGTTCCCCTCAATTCATTTCATCATTTACAAGTGAACTTCTTTTCGGAATATTTCTTATCTTGATAAGTTGACAGGCCTCCTATAGAATTTGAGGTCATCTGAGAGCAGAAGTAAGGAGCTAATATGAGTGGGGATACAGTACATTGGGCAGATTTTACCGCTGAACGAATCATTGGGCAGAAGGGCAAAAATAAAGGCTCAGAAGACACTTATGTTTTGGCCAGCGGAATTACCCCTTCAGGAGTGGTCCATTTCGGAAATTTCAGAGAGACTATCACTACCGATTTTATCGCCCGAGCATTGAAAGAAAAAGGCAAAAAAGTGCGATTTATTTTCAGCTGGGATGACTACGATACTTTTAGAAAAATTCCCGCCAATATGCCCAAACAAGATGAACTTAAAAATTATCTTTTTAGGCCAATCGTTCACACTCCTGACCCTTTTGGAGAACATGAATCATACGCCGCTCACCATGAAAAAAATTATGAAGGCCAACTCAAAAAAGTAGGAGTTGAAGTGGAGGCCATTTATCAGGCCAAGATGTATCAATCGGGCAAATATAAAGATTCTATTAAAACTACTTTAGAAAAAAAAGATATCATCACAACTATTTTAAACAAACATCGAAGCGACCCCTTGCCCTCCTCGTGGCTTCCAATTTCTATTTACTGTGAAAAATGTGATCGCGATGATATTGACCAAATTTCTTGGGATCATAAATCTACTCTCAATTATACTTGTAATCTTTGTAAATACCAAGGCAGTGAAAATATCGATACTTCATGCAGAATAAAATTGCCTTGGCGAATGGATTGGCCGATGCGCTGGACTTATGAAAAAGTAGATTTTGAACCGGGCGGAAAAGATCATTCATCCCAAGGTGGTTCTTACACCACCGCCAAGGAAATTGTAGGGCAAGTTTACGGTGGTGATGTCCCCGTTTATTTACAATATGATTTTGTAAGCATCAAAGGGATGGGCGGAAAAATGAGCTCTTCTAAAGGGAACTTAGTCACCGTCAATGATGTGCTGGAAATTTACACTCCCCAAATGGTGCGTTGGATTTTTGCCAGCTATAAACCCAATATCGATTTTGGCCTGTCTTTTGATTTAGATGTCATTAAAAATTATGAAGATTTCGATCGCCAAGAAAAGTTGGCCTTTGAAGGCGATCCCAATGACAAAAAAGTTCAAATGGCAAAGCGAGTGATGTCTCTAGCGTCTCTCGATGGAAAAATCACCCAAAGCGCCTTTCGGCCAAGCTTTAGGCATCTTTGCAATATTTTGCAAATCAACGACGGCGATATCGAAAAATCCATGGACTATTACAAAAATGATATTAAAAGCGAATTGGACAAAGAAGAATTTCGAGAAAGAAGTAAACGGGCCTGGTTTTGGATTGACAATTATGCACCAGAAGATTTTCGCTACCGCTTAAATAACAAGGCCCCGGCCATTACCCTAAATGAAAAGGAGCGCAGTTTTATCACTCAGCTACAAAATCATTTAGAAAAACATTTCTCTGATTATAAAGATGAAAAAAGCATGCATGAAAAAATTTATGAACTCATAAACAATATCCCTGATTTTACCCCTCCTGAGGCATTCACTCTTATGTATCGCCTGCTCATTAATAAAGAAAAGGGCCCTAAACTTGCGGCATTTTTATTATCGATTGGAAAAGATAAAACTCTTAATCTTCTAAGAAGTGTTTTATAAATTAAGGGAATTGATATTATCTTTCTATCTGGCCCAGAGTCATTTTGTCCCTTTTTTTATTTTTCACCTATAATTTCTTTCACCAGAGATAAAAATTCTTACACTCCCCTCTTTTCTGTCAATTTTTTTTAAAGCTTGCTAGCTTTTACTTATATCCTTATTCATAATCAGAATTATTTTCAACTATTCTATTAAGGAGAAAAAATGAAAATGAAAATATTGAGCATAATAACCTTGGCCTTATTTTGCTCTTTTTCAAGCTATGCCGATCACGACTGCAAAGTTGTACTAGAATCTAATTATGGACAACCCTTAGAAGAATTTTCAGTAAGTGATTACAGCTATGAGCACGCCTGCTCTGTGGCAATGTCTGATTGCTATAAAGCACAAAGTAATAGACATGATGAACTGGCCCAATGTCGACAGCAAGGCGGCGGGTATAATTATCCTGATGGAGACTTCGATCGTTATCCAAACCCAGGGGGTGGGGATCGCTACACTCATCGCTGCCAAGCTAGTCTGCGCAGCAGAAACGGTGAAGTAATCAGAACCTTTTACGGAACTGGTTTTGATCGACAATCGGCCTGTCAAAATGCCAATTTTCAATGCCAAGAATTTTCTCGTCAAGATGGACGTCATCCTTACGCTTATTGTTCTCTAGACCAAGGAGGACAACCAAATCCATATCCATATCCATATCCAAATCCTTATCCCAATCCGTATCCAAACCCGAACCCATATCCTACACCGGGAGGACAACTGGTTACTTGTGAATATGGACTTTTTGACAGTTATAATGGCGGCGAATACCCCATTAGAACTTTTGAAGGTTCTTCACGTGGCAGCTATTACCAAGATGCCGTAACCCGCGCATGTCAAATGGCAGAGCAATTTTGCCGACAAAGATTAACGTCTCCTCAATATCGTTGCCAGAGAACTCGAGTTTTTTAAATATACCACTCACCGCTGAGAGCTATAATCTGGGCCTTCCTCCTTTGAAGGCCCAGATTATTTATAATTTTTTTGTGTTATACTTTCTCTGTGGAAAAGAAAGGAAATGATTTTGTCCCTTATTCATTAAAAGTGATCCCCCATATTTTTCCAGAAAATAAATACGCTGAAATATTAAAATCAAAAATAAAACAAAAAAATTCTTTTTCTCTAAATTTTCTTAATACACTTCTGACAATGATTGAAGATGACAATTTTTTAAAACAATTAATGAGCTTTGATTTTGCAATAGCACAATCCATAGAAAATCAAATCACTCAGATTGAATTTGATATCAATTTGCTTTTGATGAAATTACAAACTAACCCCCAAGAAATTTTTTTTGAAATGAATCCCGGCGCCCAAATTATTCAATGCCACCCAGAAATTCCTCATTTATGGCACCAGATAGTTCTATCTAAAAACCCTCGAGAAGAAATTTTATCCCTGAGAAGACAATACTCTAACTGGCCCCAAACCATTGAGCATTTTTTCCTTTGCACTATTCTTTCCAACACAGAAATTCATCAAATTTCTGCTGATTTTTATAAATGTACGCAATTTTTAATTGAGGATTCAAGTTCTTTAGAGGCCTTGATTTTTGAATATTTTGATCCGAGCAAAATCGCCCCTGCCGAGCTATTTGTAGGAAAATTAATTTCAATGGGAGCTATCTTAAATTTTAAAACCTGCGGTTTCCAATAAAATCAACAACAAATTTAAGTGGGCGTAATTTATCTTCAATATTTTGACCGTGCAAATGTGCAACTTCAGCAGCAAGAGTATCTAGAATTTTTTTCGCCAAGCTAAGATGATTTTGCGCTTGTTTATCAACAGAATTTAAGGCCTCTGCAATATGAGTAGTGGCCCATAAGTCTCGCAAATTTTCTCCCCGAAGATAACGTTCCTTGGCCTCTCTATTAAGTTCTAGCCATTCAAATAAGACAGAATTCACCAAACCATTTTCTAAATCACTTAAATGATCTTTTTTTGATTCACCAGAAAAATCTATAACGTCATCTTTTAACTGAAAAGCAAGGCCTAAATGTCTGCCAAACTGATAAGCATTTTTAATAACATAATCAGGAAAACCTCCTT
Source organism: Bdellovibrionales bacterium (assembly GCA_023250815.1). Lineage (GTDB taxonomy): Bacteria > Bdellovibrionota > Bacteriovoracia > Bacteriovoracales > Bacteriovoracaceae > JAHEZZ01. The sequence continues at coordinate 14,861 of JAHEZZ010000031.1, read as the reverse complement.
CAATTGCAGGAGATTGAGTACACCAAGACATTACACTGGCAGTTTTTTTATCAGCGATGGTGGCAATAATTTCGCGTGAATAATTTCTTTTTTCGCTGGCCTCTATTTGCAACCATTCACCTTCTGCCAAATCCATAATGACCCGAGACATCTCATTAACCAAAGTGATATTTCCCCGTTTACTTAGAGCAACAATAACATCGGCCAAAAGATAATCACCAGAAAGCACTGCCAATTTATTGCTGGCCTCATTATTTATAGATGGACGCCCTCTGCGAAGAGTTGCATTGTCCACCACATCATCATGGGAGAGTGATGCTGCATGAACCTGCTCAACAGAACGCGCCAAAAGTTGCGATCGAGAATAATCGACATTAAAAAAATCAGACATAAGATAAGTAAGCATAGGTCTCAGACGCTTTCCGCCAAATAAAACAGTACGTGAAAGCAAGCGATTAATATTGGGATTGGCATTTTCAATTTGAATATTGAGATCTAATTTTCCAAGCTCTGAAAGTACAGCAGCAGGGATTGAATTAAAAAAATCTACAATCATAGAACCTCTTCATCTTCGACATTAATTAGCATCCCTCATAAAACTTGTAAATAATTATAAATAAAGGTAACTATACTGGTTCCAGTTGAGTTTTCAAGTGAAGATTAGTTGGAATTTTATATCAGATTGCGAATACAAAATTCGAAGACATGCCGTAATAAGGCATGTTGAGAAATTTGTATTTGCAAGATGGTGTAAAAGGATAATTAAGATTCACTTGAAAACTCAACTGGGATCAGTATAAGCCTATTAAAGATTTATTTAATCTTAGGAAAATAGCAATGGAAACACAAAATATAAGTGAGACTGAGCTGTCTTTAGAAAAATGGGCAAAAAGAAAAGAACTCTCTTTCAAAATATTTAATCAAATAGCTCCTACATATGATTTATTAAACCGTATTCTTTCTTTTGGAATAGATGTTAGCTGGCGGAAAAAAATGGCCATGAATCTGCCAGCATCTCCAAAGGATAGAAAATTATTTGTTTTGGATTTGGCCTGTGGAACCGCCGATCTCAGTTTGCAACTTGCCAAAAATGACAACGTGGGAAAAATTATCGGTATGGATCTATCAGAAAAAATGATCGAGGTCGGAAATAAAAAAATTAAGTCTAAAAAAATGGAAAAGAAAGTGAAGCTTCATATCGGTGATGCTTGCAATATCCCATCAGGAGATCAGACTTTTGATTTAGTTACTATCTCCTTTGGAATTCGAAATTTTCCAGATCCTCTCAAATCTCTTAAAGAAATTAATCGAGTATTACGACCTGAAGGCAAAGTTATAATTATGGAATTTTCTCTCCCCAAGAATAAATTAATCAAATTAATATATTTGAATTATTTTCGATATGTCCTCCCTTTTCTCGGAAAAATTATTTCAAAAAACAAAGACGCTTATAAATATCTCAACAACACAGTCGAAGATTTTCCCTACGGTCCGGATTTTTTAGAGTTGATGAAGCAGGCGGGACTAAAAGATACTCAACAACAATCACTAACTTTTGGAATAGCTTCAATCTACTATGCAACCAAATGACAATCAAACAGAAGAGATGATGGCCAAAATCAAAGAAAAAATGGCCACCTACTTTGATTCCTTAGAAGAATTCTACCATTATCTCAATTTATCTGAGCATCTCCATTTTCCATTTATTGCAACGGAATATCTCGATCGTCACAAAGAAAAAATACAGATTATTTCTTTGGGTATTTCTCAAACCTATTCACAAAAAGAATTCTATTTTTCAAATCAGGAGAATAAAAAAGAATTATTTTTCTACGATCTCCGTAGATTTGATACTGATTATCCCCTTTTTTTTCGTTCAGATATTTGGCAAGATTTTGACGATCATCCAGAAATTTTTATTCCCCTAATCACCCTCATAAAAAAAACAAAACCCAATCACTGCTCCTTTGACATTTCCTATAACTTTTCAAGCTCCCCTTCTCATTCAGAGGAACGTCACTCCCTGATCAATCAGATTTTGCTGTTTAGACCGACGGGGGAAAATCTAAAGAAGAAAGAAAAAATAAAGCTTTCTATAAATAATGACGACGGCCTTTTACAGTGGAAACAAAATTTTGAACAAGCAAAAAATATCTTCTATGACTTACAAGGTGGATCTAAATTTGTCTTTTCAAAATGCATTTCATCCCCTGTCCCCGACAATACTTCAATCATCCCTTGCTGGTTGCAGGAAATTTCATTGAATTGGAAAAAACCTATTCAAGATTCATTTCACCATAGTTTTCTCATTATTCTTTCTCACCAATCTGCATTTTATTCTAAAACACCGGAAAAACTTTTCTCCATTCATGATGAGAAATTAAATTTAGAGGCCTTAGCTGGAACAACATCACATTCTAATGATATTGAGATTGATAATATTTTAAAAGAAAAACTATTGGCCAACCCCAAGGAAAGAGCTGAACATCAAGTGGTCATTAATTATTTTAAGGAATCATTTAAAGATGAAGAGATCGTACAAGATGATACTTGTATCCTTCCCCTTAAAGACATTCAACATCTCTACACCCCCCTCTCCCTCTTTTTAAAAAATCCATCCCTCATCGATATTCATTCTTTTTTAAATAAACTTCACCCCTCACCGGCAATTTGTGGAGAGCCGAAAGACAATGCGTTTAGAATTATCCGAGAATATGAAAATCACGACCGAGGTTTTTATGCTGGAGCGATTACCTTTGGATTATGGAATTTTGAACTCCCTAAACAATCATGGGTGATTGCCCTAGTGGCAATTCGCTTACAACTTTTTGTCTCAAATATTTATTATCTCTTTGCAGGTGCTGGGGTCATGCCTGATTCCTCAGTTGAAATGGAATGGCTGGAAATTAATAAGAAGCTTGAAAGTTTCAGAAGTGTGGAGTTTTCATGAGTCGCTATCTCACCCAAAATAGTTCGTGGTTTTGGAGCTCACTCTTAATCAATACCTGTATTGAAAATAATGTTAAACGTTTTTTTATTGCCCCTGGGATGAGAAATGCTCCACTTGTTGCTGCCCTTACACAAAATGACTTGGCATCAGGAGTGATTATTTCCTGGGCCATTGACGAACGAGCGATGAGTTACCAGGCCTTGGGATATATTCAAAAAAGCGGTTTACCGGCGGCCATTATTTGCACTTCAGGAACTGCTCTTGCCAATTTTTACCCGGCCATTATTGAAGGCTCAAAATCATTAATTCCACTTATTGTGATTTCTGCTGATCGGCCAAGCGAATTGGCCTATCATGATGTCAATCAATCTATTGATCAAAGGGGAATTTTTGGTAAATTTATTCGAGAGGAATTAAACTTATGGACATCAGAGCAGAATGCTTCACCAAAATACGCAAGAAGTGCGATTACCCATGCTCTTCATCGTTCACTTGTCCCGTATCCTGGGCCGATCCATATTAATATCCCACTAAGTGAACCCCTTACTGAAACTTTTGAAATAATAAGTGATTCTATTCAAAATTTTATAATTGAAGAAAAAAATGCGAATAAACATTTTTTACAAGCTGATAATCTTATCGGTGAATTTCCTTATTTCTCACAACTAGAGAATAAGATGCGGCCACTTCTAGTTATAGGGCAGATTGGGCCACTTGAAAGAAAAACGCTAGGACTAAATCAAAATATTTGGGAGTTAATTGATCAACTCGACAATTTGCACATCCCATACTTAGCAGATATAGCAAGCGGGATTAAAATTCCCTCACTTCATTTTTCAAATTTATCTTTGCCCAGTTTTGACCATTTAGAAACGGTTGAATATTTTTCCAAAAATTTTCCAGACGTTGTTATCCATATCGGAGGAAAAATAATTTCAAAAAATTACGAACGCTTGCTAAATGAATGGGATAGGCAAGATATCCCATTATTACAATTGGGAAATCAACCATTTTCCCACAACCCCTCAGGACATTTTGTAAATATCGATTGTAGCTATAAAAATATACCAACAATAATAAAAAGTTTGCTTGAATTAAAAAGTAATTTTAATTGGGACTTAAAAGGAATTACTACTCATATAAATAGTGTCAGCAAAATGAAATCTGAAATTATTAAAAATGAAATCTGGAGTTATCCAGCATTTTCGAAATGTTTAATTGATAGTCTAACAGAACTTTGTGCCTATTCTTCAGTTCAGCTTTTTTTAGGAAATAGTACAGTTGTGCGTGCCTTTGATTGCTATTTGCCGGAGATTAAAATAGCAAAAATAAATCTACTCACTTTTACTCAACGAGGAGTTAGTGGTATCGAAGGGAATGTCTCCAGCGCAATTGGGATGGTTCTTGCGACCAATGAAAAGAATGAAGAGATGATCAATTTTGCGGTATTAGGTGATATTGCTTTATTTCATGATTTAAATGCTCTTTTTGATCTAGCAAAAAATAAAATCCCACTCATCACGATTGTTCTTAATAATGGTGGAGGTGGCATCTTTACACTTCTTCCAATAAGTAAAAGCGAAAAGATTACGGATATCATTACCACCCCCCATGATTTCCATTTTGAGCAAGTAGCAAATAATTTTAACATTACTTATTTTCGTGCTGATGATAAAATCCAATTTCAAATTATGCTCAAACGGGCGATAGATTTTGTAAAAAAGGAACAGGGGCCGGTCATTTTAGAAAGTTGTTTTAATTTCATGGACAATAAAAATGTTTATTCTAAATTAAAAACCAGGGGTAACTAATGTCTTACTGGGAAGAAATCAATGAAGAAGAAAAAAAAATCCCACTAGAGTTATGGCTTATGGCCACTAGACCAAAAACACTTTTGGCGGGACTTTCTCCTATTATTATTGGTGAATCATTTGCTTACTACGAAAAAAGTGACCTCAACTACTCCATTCTCATTCTCACTATTCTTTGTACTGTCCTCATGCAAATAGGTACAAATTTAGTGAATGATTACTTTGACGGGACGAGAGGCATAGATGGCCCAAATCGTTTAGGCCCAAAAAGGGTTACTTCCAATAAATTAATCGCTCCAGAAAAAATGCGACTGGCCTTTATTGCTGTATTTTCCCTGGCCTTTATTTTAGGTCTTTTTCTGATTGTACAAGGCGGATTAAAAATTGCCTTTATTGGAATTATATCAATTTTTATCGCTTATGCGTATACCGCTCCTCCTTTTAATTTGTCTTATTTTGCTCTCGGCGAACTACTGGCATTTATATTTTTTGGGCCTATCGCTGTTTGGGGAAGTTACTATTTACAATTATTAGAAAAGGGAAAACTAAGTATTGCTGTCATTATCGGCAGTTTTATTCCTGGGCTCATATCCTCTGCCATTTTGGCAATTAATAATTTGAGAGACCGTGAATCAGATATGCTTACCCCGAAATCAACTTTAGCAATCATTTTTGGGGAGAGAATAGGAAGGGCCATCATTTTATCTTTAGTATTCTTGCCCATTCTTGTCACATGGATGATGCCTTCACTTTTAAATCTCAGGACATCAACCTATCTACTCATGACAGGGATTACCCCATTTATTTTTTGGAAAACCTGGAAGAAAATTGCCTTTAATAAAATCGATGAATCACTTAATTTTTGCCTTTTTAAAACTTCAAAATATCTTTTAATCTTTTCTATATTATTTTCGTTGGCAATTATTTGGGGAAAATAAATATCAAGTCCAAATTAATTGAGATGCAATTTATTCATGCTATTTCTTTTAAAGATCACCTCATTGATAAAAAAGATATCTTATTATTTAAAACTGATAATAATAACGCCTTTGGAGAACTTTCTTACCTGGAAGGAATGCACCCTTACCTTGATATCAAAAAAAATCACCGGGAAATAATAAACCACCTTTTTAATATATACCAAGGGCCACTCACCGCTTTCTTTGAAAATTCATCCGATGACATCCCACTTGATTTTTTTGATCTCCCTGTCCCTTATCAATTCCTCTTAGAACAAATGATCATCTCCCAAATATATATTTCTCAAAGTTTAAAAAATAAAATGATCAATGAAGTATCTTTTAATTCTCAATTACTTTTTTTTACAAATAATTTTAATAACGTGAATGAACAACTCGACTTTTGGAAAAAAATGATATCGGATAAAGTGAACCCCACAATCAAAGTCAAAGTGGGCCTAAGACCTCCTTCATTTGAAATTGAACTACTTCAATCATTTATTCATTTTTCACCTAACGTCCTTTGGCGTTTAGATTTTAATAATCGAAAAGTTGATCCAATTCCCTATGTACACTTTATAAATAAGTTTTTTAAAAATATTGACTACCTGGAATCCCCTCCAAGCTCTTTAAAATCTTTTAATTTTCCTTTGGCCATAGATCTGGGGCTAGATTTTGATCAATCAACGCTAAATATTTTGAAAAAAAATCTTTTTTTGGGGAAATCGGTATTTGATCCCTATCCTTCCTTTAAAAACTTAAAAGGTATTGTGCTCAAACCATCATTTTTAGGTTTAGGTGCAATAATCAAACTCAGTAAACAGTTTGCGATGGAAAACATAACTCTCACTCTATCTTCAAGTTATGAATCACCCCTGCCTCTTCTTCTGTCTCTCTATAGTATTAGCTTAAAACTAAAAGCCGGACAGGAATATGCGTCCCTTGCGGCATTTGGAACATGGGATTACGTCTTAAACCAAGCAGAAATTTTCAAAAAAATCACCTTATTTACCTCTTTAAATAATGAAAATATTATTTTGCCCAAAATAGAATTTGGGCATAGAATTAAATTGCTTTACTAAAACGCCTTTTGGAGGAATTAATGAAATATCTTATTTCTTTGTTTTTAACTCTTTTTTTATTAGTCTCTTGTGCCAGTATGAAGGGTGGCGACTGTCATAAATCATGTGAAAAAAAATGTTGTGAAAATAAAACGTGTAAAGAATGTCCAGAATGCAAGGATGGAACATGTAAGAAAAAAGCTGATGAAAATTGCAAGGAAGGGCAATGCGACAAAAAAAATACCATGGCCCAACCCCCTGTCCCTAGTGCGACCCCAACTCCTGCTCCCGCAAAAACTGTTAAAATTAAGAAAAAATAATTATTCGTAATATCCAAAACAAGAAGGCCATTTTAAATGGCCTTCTATCAAAAATTGTAATTTAAAATAATAAAACGAGCTTATAATTTTTTTAAAGTACCATCACCACTTACAAAAAATCGACTGGTATTTTGATATTCATTCATAACACTTTTAGCAGTATATTCAACTTGCAAGGTTGCTCCAGCAACTCTGTTTTCCTTGTCTCCCATATTTGTGATGCCGACTAATTTTACCTGAGCATTAAAATCAAATCCCCATCGCACTAATAATTGATCTGAAACAATTGCAACATTAGTTAAATATTTTCCTTTCCCTTGATAAGAGCCCCCCGGTTGATAATGGACTGAAAAAACAAAGTGAACAACCGTCACCCCATAAATATTTTTTAAAATAATTTCGTACCTGGCAAATCCCGGTAACCACCAATTTTCCATTTCATAAAACTCAGGGTAGCTAAGATTGGAGCTTTGATCTAATCTTGGAAGTACTGATATGCCTTTAAAATCAGTCATACTAACAGTAGGGCGCCCCTTTTCCACAAGAGGATAAATTTCTTTTCCCAGGGCCACCAAATCTTTAATAACGGAAATGGCCTCACCCATTTCTGGTGCACCTTTTTCATTTTCAAAAGAAACATAATCATTTCGTTCTTCAAAATGAACCGGAGAAACTTTTTCTACAACTTTAAACTCTGCACTGGAAATTTCTAATCTCGATTTACTCATCGCTGCCAGGGAATTTTTTGAAACTACCGATAGCAAGCATAATGAACCCAAAGTTAACATTTTCCAAAACAGCATAAGACCCCTCCAATTACACAATGTGTTTAACGTTGGGTGGCAACTTAGGATGCAAGCTTTTTAACGTCAAGCGCAGAAATATTACATAGTCTTACATTTTTACCGTGAGATTAATTCAAAGACCAACCGTGTCAAATTATTATTTATTTAAAAAAAAGTACAAATTTTGAAAAATAGCTTTTACTTACGCCTATATTACGCATAGAATTCCAATCATGCCGTTAACAGATAAACAGACAAGAGTCCTAAATTTTATAAAGCAGTTTGAAATTGCCAACAAAAAGGCCCCCACACAAAAAGAAATTAAGGACTTTATGGGACTTAAATCTTTTGGCTCAGTTCAAAAATACTTGCAATATCTAAAAGAAGAAGGGCTCATCGACAAAGAATTTAATGCTCGTAGAGGCATTAAAGTTTCCCAATTCTTAACACCTAATAGTGCATTCTTGGAAATTCCAATACTGGGAAATATCGCCGCTGGTGGCCCAATACTGGCCATCCAAAATCATGAAGAAAAATTGACGATTCCTAAAGATCTTCTGGGCGTGAATAACCGATCATCACTTCCCCAGGATCATTATTTTGCCTTAAAGGTTAAAGGAGAATCAATGATCAATGCCCATATCAAATCTGGTGATATGGCAATTTGTGAAAAAAGAAATACCGCTTCAAATGGAGAAATTGTAGTGGCACTCTTAGATGACGAAGTCACTTTAAAATATTTTTATAAAAGCAGTTCACAAATTGAACTACGGCCGGCAAATGATCATTTCATGCCGCTTTTTATAACCGAGCGGCCTTTATTAATTCTTGGGGTGCTTAAGGCCCTATGGCGACAATATTAAGAAGTGATTTGCGGTTGGCCGCAAGAGCTTATCTCGATTCATTTCACTACATCAAAAAAAGTCAAATTCATTTTGAATTATTTTTTAATAACTATCTTAATTTAAAGGAATCTTTTTGGCAGACTGAAGATGAAAATTTTAGCTATTTTCAAACATTTCAAAAAACTATTTATTGGTATCAAATTATAAATCAATATTTCGATAGCAAGGATGATTTTTTTATTAGCGCTAATGGCCATCAAGAGTTTTGTCAATTTTTAGCGCTCCTCATTTGTGGAAAAAATATTTTTATAACGTCTTCCCAGAATACTTTTCAAAATGATGATAAAAACATCAAGGGCGCTACAAAAATGTCCTTTCATAAATGTGCAGAAGCAAGAATTAACTTCAAAAGTTCTGGAACGACTAAAAAGGCGAAATGGGTTACCCACTCTCTAACTGATATTATTAACACTGCAAATCTACAAAACTCCCTCTTTGAAAATGCCAATCGACAAAGTTATGGATCATTTCTTCCCTGGCATCATGTAGGTGGATTTATGTTAATTTGGCGTGCTTTTATTTCACAAAAAAAGCTTTTAGTTAGTAACTATAAAACAAAATATTTCACACAGCATAATCTAGATATTATTTCATTAGTACCCTATCAACTAAAAAAGCTGTTAGAATGCGAAGATAGTATTAATTTTTTGCAACGATGTAAGGCCATTATTATTGGGGGTGAGACTTGCCCAAATGCCTTAATCAAGCAGTCACAAAATGTAAATTTGCCTTTATATCTTTCTTACGGGCTCACTGAAAGTCTTGGTCTTTTAGTTATGCTCGACTGCCAAAACAATAAATTAAAATTTACTCCTGGATATAAAATCGAAACTAGCAATAATCAGACTTTAATATTTACAGATTTAAATGGCCAAAAAATTCGAACAAGTGACAAAGTGAGCTTCCAAAACAATTCTTTTAAGGTGATTGGACGACAAATAAATACTTTTAAATTTAATGGCGAATGGGTCTCTCCTGAAGAAGTTGAGAATATCGCTCTCAATAATAAAAAAGTATTTGCCTCTCTCTGCTGTCCTTTTGATTATTTAAATAAAACTGGTATTCCAATTCTTTTTATCGCCTCTTCCTGTAAAAATAAAGAACAATGGAATATTTTGAAAAAGGAACTGATCACAGAATTAAAGGCCAGCTCCTGCCAACATATCCCCCAGGAAGTTTTACCATGGCCATTACACATAAAATTACCTGAGCATAAAATCGATCTAAAATTGCGAAATAAATTAAAAGTATTTTTAAAGCAACGAATGATTGCAGAAAAACTTTTATTTTATATTCCTGGAACCTTTGCCGAAGATGATTTCCCTAAAAAGATAATTAAAAACCTAGGCCATTTTCAAATTTATTATTTACCCCATCTGCCCTATTTTTGTGAGAAGGGGCAAAGCTGGGCAACAAATCTTTCAAAAGATCAAATCTACATGATTTATGAATATATTCAAACTGCGCTTTTTACTTCTCCTTCAGTTTATATGGGGTACTCATTAGGCGGCCGAATGATTCTTGACTTATATAAAATATCTCAAATTAAAATGAAAAAGATCATCCTTATTTCAACTCACCCTGGAATTCAAAACATTGAGGAAAAAGAAAAAAGAATTTTTCAAGATAGCAATATTTTAAAAGAGCTAAAATTAAAAAAAATCAAAAATACAGATATCCATTCCTTTTTTGATAACTGGTATAAGAATCCAATATTCGGCTTTATACAACAAAAAAAAATTTATCAATCCCTTATAAAAACAAGAACGCAAACAATCTTGCCTGATATTTGGATTTTATATTGGGATAAAATTATCAATACCTTTTCACTGGGGCACCAAGAATATAATATTCCCGTTGATATTCCTCTTTTATATCTCTTTGGCAAAGATGATTTGAAATATGCGGCACTAGCAACACTTTTCAAGAAGAATTTACTCGCAAAGTGCTGTGAAATTAAAAATGCTGGGCACGCCCTGCTTTATGAAAATCCAAATCAAACATTTCATGAAATTAAAAATTTTCTAAATAATTAGTTTATGATATATTCATGAAGTGATGAGTATATTTAGGATTACTTTGATTATCTAGAGAGTTTTTTTCAGATGGCCACAGATTTAGAAATTTCAAAAACATTAGTCAACTACATTTCAAATTTGACACATTTAAATAGCAAACAAGTAGTTGCAACTCTTGCTCTCATAAAAGAAAACTGTACCGTACCCTTCATTGCTCGCTATCGAAAAGAAGTAACTGGAGGTCTGGATGAAGTTCAAATTCGCAGTATCATTAATTTTACTGAGGAGTATACGACAAGAGAACATCGGCGAGAATTTATTTTAGAAAATATAAAAAAAATGGGATTATTAAATTTAGAATTAGAAAATAAAATAAGATCGGCCGATTCCTTAGCTCACCTTGAAGATATTTATGCTCCCTATAAGGCAAAGAAAAAAAGTAAGGCCATGATGGCCCGAGATGCTGGCCTATTACCTTTGGCGCAATTAATCTTAACAACTAAACTAAACTTGGCCCAATTAAAAAATGAAATAGGAAATCGATTCTACAACAAAGAACACAAAATAGAATCATTTGAAGTCGCATTTGAAAAAGCTCAGGACATTATTATCGAGGATATTGCCCACCATTTGGAATTAAAATCTGAACTTCGAGATGATTTCTGGAAAGAGGCCACTCTTAATTCAACCATAAAAAAAGAAAGCGATAAAAAGATAGACATTGAAGAAGAAGATTCGAATCCTTTTGTAAAAGAGCAAAAAGACGACATTTCAAAATTTCAAGATTACTTTGAGTTTGCACAAAAAATATCAGAACTCAAATCACCCAAAGTCGCTCATCGTGTTTTGGCAATACGACGGGGAATGATCTTAAAATATCTTCGAGTGGAGGTTCATTATTCTGAAGAAAAAGCGATCAAAATTATTACAAAATATTTTTTAAAGGAAGATAATCTAGGACTCACTGAAATATTGTTAAAATGTTTTAGAAAGGCCTATTTGCAATATTTATCACCATCTCTAGATTTAGAAATAAAAACTGAATTAAAACAATTGGCAGATGAATCCTGTATTTCTGTTTTTGGAAAAAATCTTAAACATTTATTACTTGGGCCCTATCTCGGGCCCAAGGCCACTTTAGGCGTTGATCCCGGAATTCGCACAGGATGTAAATTAGCAGTCGTTGATAATACTGGAAAATTTATTGTCGATACAGTTATTTATCCTCATCAACCCAAACGAGAAACGGAAAAATCTAAACTAGTGATTGATGCTATTTTAGAAAAGTTTAAAGTCTCCCATATTGCCATTGGGAATGGCACCTTCGGACGAGAAACTCTAGAGTTTATGGAAAATAATATAAAATTAGTAAAAGAAAATAAAGTTAAAGCAACACTCGTTTCTGAAGCAGGCGCAAGTGTTTATTCCGCATCAGAGATCGCCAGAGAAGAGTTTCCAGATAAAGACCCAACAGTAAGAGGGGCCATTTCCATTGCAAGGAGGTTTCAAGACCCCCTCGCAGAATTAGTTAAGATTGATGCAAAATCAATTGGTGTCGGACAATATCAACATGATGTCAATCAAGCAAAACTTAAAAAGTCCTTAGAATCTATCGTTGAAGGTTGTGTGAATTACGTTGGAGTCAACCTTAACACCGCCAGCGCCCCCCTGCTTTCATTTGTTTCAGGTATTGGGCCTGCTCTCGCAAATAATATCGTGAAATATCGAGAACAAAATGGCATCTTCAAAAATCGCTGCGAATTATTAACCGTGCCCCGTTTTACCAAAAAAATATTTGAACAATGTGCGGGATTTTTGCGAATACAGGGCGGCGAAAATATTTTGGACACTACTTTTATTCACCCTGAAAGATATAATATTTTAGAGCTATGGTGTAAAAAAAATAATTTTTCACTAAATCAACTAACGGTTGATCAAAAAGTAATTGAAAAGCTAACCAATGATAAAGAAATTAAAGTAGAGATGGGTGAATTTACACTCAATGATATCTTAAAATCTTTATCCGCACCTTCTCAAGATCCCAGAACGGAATTTAAATCTACAGACTTTAGAAAAGACATGGAAAGTATTAAAGATTTAAAGATTGATGAATGGTACCCGGGAATTATTACTAATATCACAGCATTTGGGGCCTTTGTTGATATTGGACTTAAAGAAAATGGATTACTTCATATTTCAGAAATGGCAGATCGTTTTGTCGAAGATGCTATGGCCATTTTCAAAGTTGGGCAATCTCTTAAAGTTCGTGTCACTCAAATTGATCTTATAAGAAAACGAATTTCTCTTTCTTGTAAGTTAACTTCAAAAAACAAGAATTCACCAATTAATAGCAATACTCCATCCCCAAAAGAAGGCAATGATCCTGCCATTCTTCACGCTGAAATAAAAAAGAATGCTTTTAATTCTTTAAAAAATTTAAAATTAAAGTGATTTACCGCGGATAATTTCTAAAAAATTAGACTGATTTCTAAATTGCCGAAGCGCCAACGGAATGAGAAATGAGGCAATAATAAGGGGGATAAAAATGGCCAATAAATATGTGCCATTTGAAAATAACACGGGAATTTTTCTATCCACAAAGATGGAAGGGAGAATTTCTCCTCCTTCTGATTCTAATAAATATAAAAATAAAGTTCCTAAAATGACTCCTGAACCTATCGAAGAAATAATAATCATAAAAGTTAATATTAAAATATGTTTTAAAATACTATTTTTGGACATTCCCAAAATCCACAGTCCCACTAAATCCAAATTAATTTTATTAAAAAAGACAATCAATCCCGATGCCATGGATAGAGTTACTAATAATGAGATACAGGAAAATAAAAAAAGCATAACTTTAGATTCAAGTTTTAGTGCTCCTGCCAAGGCATCATTTTGCTCCTCCCAACTTAGTACTTTTTGTATTTTAACTCCTTCTTGGTCTAATTTTTCTATTACCTTTTCAATCTTAATGTTAGCTTGATCATTAAAGTAAACTCTCATTTGATTATAATTTTTCTGTTTTATTAAATTCCATACCAGACGATCCCTTGACCAAACTTGAATTGCATCTATTTCAGGAACATCAGTAAGAACAATTTCATTTAGTCGTTCTGTGACATATCTAGGAATTTCATCAAAACTCAAATCCGTTTTTGAAGGAGTAATTATGGCAAGATCACTATGCGGCCTGGCCCTGAGTTTTACCGCTAGATCACTGCCCATTATAAGTCCGTCAAATTTTTGCCCCTTTAGAGAGTGAGGTAATAAATTTTTAGGAATGGAATCTGGAATTCCTCTTAAAATAGCAGGCGCCATGTAGGGCCCATTACGAAGCAAAACCTCTTCTTCACGCTCAGGGATAATTGAGATCTTTAACTCCTGCGAAATATTCCAAATTCTTTCGAGATTAAAATCTTGGCCAGGTGGTAAAATTAATAAATAATCACCGGAAATATTTTTTGAACGATAGACTAAATTATGTTGTAGACCTCCCATTGTAGATTGAACAACAAGCAGAGAGAATGATGCTAGAAATGGCCCCAAAAGAGAAAATAAAAGTAAATGCTGCCTGGACCTTGCCTGAAACAAATATTTTATGAGATAAGCAATAAACCTAAAACTCAAAGTACTACCTATGGCATTGACTCATAAAATTTTATTTTATTTTTAACTAAGTTGCGTAAAAAAGGGCTGGCCTCATACCTTTTAGCATCCACCGACTTTGAGTATTTATCTAAGGCCGATAAAATTCTCTCTCCTCCTTCACTATCTGCATATCTTAATAGCCCTCCTCTAAAAGGAGGAAAGCCAATACCAAAAATAAGTCCTAAATCAACATCACTAGCATGTTCGACAATCTTTTCTTGTAATATAAAAGACGCTTCATTTATCATTGGAAGAAAAACACGCATCTGGATATCAACTTCATCTTTTTTATTATTCGCTTCTGGAAGTAATTTAATGGCCTCAGGATTAGGCCCTTCTGGTTTTCCATTTTCCCCATAAAGATAAAATCCTTTGCCATTTTTCTTTCCTAGAAAACCAGC
>JAHEZZ010000156.1 GCA_023250815.1 Bdellovibrionales bacterium | reverse complement strand
CACAGGCCTCTTTACTTTTTAAATTAACAAACTGGGATTCATTTAATGAATAATCAATCCCATTATAAATTTTGCCTGCCTTTTTTCCTTTTTTATCTTTAACCACATTAAAAACCCCAACGATATAATGGTCATCTGCCCAATTTTCTTTTTCCGCTTTCATTTGTGGCAATAAAAATTTGTCACAAAAGTTAATAGTAAGGGCCGAATTTGAAATATCTTCTGAACAAATAGAGAAATGGCCATCTTTGGTTTTAGTCAATTTTAAATCCAAAACCGCTGCTGACTGTGTAACCTTTTTAGCGATGACAGGATCAAGTAATGCCACAAAAGCATTTTCTTTAAATTTAAAAGATTCCTGTGGACTTAAACTCAAGGCCACATTTCTAGAGAAATAAGAAAGATCACTGTAGAAATCTTCCGCCAATCTTTTGCTACTCACCTCTTCACCGTTCTTTTTAATAAATTTAAGTTTCAAAAGAGCATTCAGGTTATTATTATATTCATCCTTCGCCTTACTTTGTTCTTCTTGGCAAACCTCTGCCTGGGCCAAAGACAAAAGACTGAGTATAAAAACGATGGGCGATATAAATTTCATAAATACCTCATCGTAATATAAATAAATTAATTAAGAAAAAAATACCCGACAATATTTCTTGGCCGCTCTGCCTTTATTATCTCCTAGACTCATTCCGATAGGAGAAGTCTTGAAACTTGGGTGAGCATATAGTGAAAAAAATAATTGCACTTTTTAAAACCCCTCTCCTCCTAGCACTTCTGATCAGCAGTGTGGGTGGGGCCAATACTCAAACAACAAAAGCACCAGCAAATTATTTCTTATTCATTTTAGCAAATTGGAGTGATCCAGCTTTTAATAAAGAGGCCAGGAGTTTAGCTGAAAGCATACCGGCCGAAAAAGGCAAATGGAATGTTTTCTTATTGGATAAAAACTACCCCCTGGATCGGCATCAAACATCTCTAAAGACAGTGATTCAAAAGGCACTTATCTCTGCCCGGCAAGGAGATGTCGTTTGGCTCGAAATATTAGGACATGGAAGTAATATTAAAAACGCCGATGGTATATTTTATATCGAAACATTAGCAACCGCCAACAACCTCTCAGTGAAATACCCTTATCTCGATAAAGATCTCACATCTCTTCAACTTGATCTCATGGGATCTCACACTATTGATGTACATATGAATCGCCCCAATGGCCCCCAAAAAATATCGAGCAGAGACATATATGAACTCGCTTTGGATTTAGGCAAAAGGGGAATTAACTTAACAGTGCTGGATCATTCTTGTAATGGCGGGGCAACTTCCATGCTCCTTCAAACTTTAGAAAAAAAATTTGGCGCAGAAACTCATTTATGCACGATTA
This sequence comes from Bdellovibrionales bacterium, assembly GCA_023250815.1. Lineage (GTDB taxonomy): Bacteria > Bdellovibrionota > Bacteriovoracia > Bacteriovoracales > Bacteriovoracaceae > JAHEZZ01. The sequence continues at coordinate 4,482 of JAHEZZ010000156.1, read as the reverse complement.
CTTCAAGTGGAGTTTTCACTCCGGGAAAAGTAGATTTATTATTTAGCTCTTTTTTAAAGCAATTGAATAAAAGCGGGATTGACCGCTCCAATATCACAATGAATGACTATGCCACCTACATCTCTAAAAAATACTACGAAGAACACACGACTGGCAGTAGACTGCAATCAATTGGTTATAAAAGCGGCTGCAATCATACCATGGCCCTTAGAGATACCCTCTCCCTTGCCGCCAGTGCTTATTTTAGTTATTGGGATTGGATGAGAGCTCGGCCTTCACATGTTGTTAGAAACCCCGAAAGATATACCTATATTGATTTTGATCCAAGGCCAGTTGTCCCTAATAATGTGAGAAATAATATTCCCGATGGATTACTCAGATGGTTTCAAGAAACAAATCTCAAGATCTATACAGAGTATGCTATTTCTCCCTGGGCCATCGAAGAATCTAAAAAAACAAATCCCAAACATTTCAATAAAAGTATTCATAATAGCGATTTAATGTATAAAGTCGGTCTTACCCTCTACCTAAAAATAATAAATTATCGAGACAAAATTGCCAATTTAGATAATCAATTGGCAATTACCCCATTTACCTTTCGCGGTTTTCAAATTGGCAATTCCTTTCCCTATAATATTCCCACTCCCCGAGAACCAATGGTGATGACTGTGGATAATTATCTGCGAACAGTTTTTACTAAGTATTGCCTTTGCCAAGACCCCGTAAAGGCCGGGCCAATTGTTGACTGCGAACAATCCTTCCCCCCTATTGACTGGAATTTTGCCAAAAATCCTCAAGGATTAATTTGTAAAAATCCTACTTTTTTTAGAAATTTTATTCTTGAACAAACAGCAATGAGCAATATTTTTAACGAAGTTATAGATGCAGAAAAAGATGTCATTAATTTTTCTGCCTGGAATAGCAAAGTTATAGAGAAGTGGGAAAGAGAATGCCTTTCGCCGGATTGTGCGGCCATCAAACCGTAGGCCTATACTGGTTCCCTTTAACTGCTCACCCGGAGGAGTAGATTTGAGTCGATTTTAAAAAGTGGGACCGCAGACGTACCTTGGTACGCCGGGGATCACATTTTTTAAAAGCGGCCAAAGACACCCTCCAGGTGAGTAGTTCCCTAATATCTCACTTCCCCAGTGAGAGTTGATCCCCAGGATTTATTTTCTAAAGATTTAGTGCCAGTGGCCCCCAAACAAGCAATAGGTGTAGCGCTTTTTCCAGTGACTGGACAAAAAACTAAATTAAGTCCCACTTGTCTTTCGGCACCAGGAATAAAAAGTGGTGTCTGATTTCGATCTATTGCTCCCCGAATAAAGGCACTGGCACGAAGAGTGGAATTTCCCGCTCCCACTGTTCCTTGCGCCACTCCACCAAGAGGAGTTTGCTGATAAGTAACACCGGAAAAAATATTTATTTGCGGAGTGATTTGATAAGTTCCAGTGATACTGCCGGTAATTCTGTTGGGCAAAACTCCCAACGTTTGAGGTAACCCATAGGCCCCAGAACTACCGTCTGTCGATTGTGGAAATGCCGTTTTAAAACTAGGCATTAATTCAATTTCCACTTGCCCATCTAATTTAAATTTTCGACTGACTTTTAAAGTAGCGTCAACTCCTGTTCGACTGATTAAATTAAAATCACCCTCAAAATTTTTAGTACTATCTCCCATTGCCGAATAATGTTTAAACCAAAGCCCACCCTCAAGTGCTAAGTCGCTTCTCGCCTGTATAGTAAATCCTTTTAAATCGAGTTTCGGAGATAGAACACCTAGTCCTGTATTGACATATAAAACGGCCGAATGCAGTTCTTCGCTGGAAGAATCTACTCTAAATTTTTTATGGGCATAAGATAAAGAAGTACCTAAATACCTTTTAAGAGAAAAATCGGCGGAAAGTTTATCTACTCCTTTTAAATCGACCGCCACTCCCATGACAGCATCCCCTTGCCCTAACTCTCCAAAAAATAAACGCACCCCAGATCCCCCTTCTTTTTCTAGACCTGAGATAATGGCGGAATAATTGCTATTTTCAAAAGGATTATAAGAGGACACACCAGTGGTCACCTCTCTTAAAAACTTACCCATTGGCGTATCAATATGAGCGACCATTTTATCAATTTCACCAGCGTCAGAAAAGATTCGATAAGCGAGCCCAAATCCTGCTGTCTCTTTCGAATTTTGCGCCAAAATATCACCTTGCCCAGGTTTATTTTGCGTAATATTTCCATAGGAAATAATATTAATCCGACCTTGGTTTTCAACTACTAAATCTGTGTGATGAAGTTTTTTGGCGGTTTGATAATTCACTAAATAGGCCTTGGAATTTGGCCCTACTATTTTTTTATAGGTTTTAAGCATCAGAAAATGTATATCGCTACATTGCCCAGCTGAACCTCCAGCAAAAAGATTTCCGATTTGTTCCAATTGGGGAATAAATTTTCCAGGATAGGAATTTCCATAATTTTTAACTAGCTTTTCGCCAAATGCCGCCACATAGGCCATTGCGGCGTCTGAATTATTTGAAAGCGCCACTCCAGATCTTTGAAAAATTAAATCCAAACTTTCATTAGTCAAATTATTTGACATATAAAGGCCAACAATTTCTGCAAAATCTTTATTAAATTGTTCCGCTCCTGATTTTTCAGGAGTTACCAAAGTTGATCCATTGGCCTCAGAATGAAGCCCTAATCTGGCCAAAAAAACCACCTGCCAATCAGACCCACTTTTATTATCCGGGGGGGGAGCTTTATTTGCTGCTTGATCTTTTGGAACATCCACTTGGTTATTACAAGTCGAGCATTCATTTTTCCCTAAAAAAATTTGTTGACTGCGATTTTTTTTTGCCAGTTCAAATAGTCTTAAGGCCTCCTCATTTGAAATCTTGATTTTGCCATCTGTTTTTGTCCCTAAAGTGGGAATAGCAAAAACTTGGGAGTCCAATTTTAGTATTGGTGCCACTTCATTTTCCCCATAAGACAATGAAGAAAAGAAGCAAGTTGCCAGCGTACAAAATTTTAGAAATTTAGAACTCATAAAAACCTTCCCCATTTTTGGGGTTAACTTAAAAAGTAAGTATACGTTTAATCTCATCCATTTCTCGTTCGATAATGACCGGAATATCATGGGCCAATCCCATAATAATATCATTCGCATGTGTGCCAGAAAGAATTGGGCGGACAATACTCTTTTTTATATCTTCCATTAAACGTTTTCCCGATGCCGTTTCTTCGAAAAATAACCTTAACGTATCTGCTGAAAGTAAGCGTTTGCGGGCCTGTTCGTTGACCCAAGAATTGCCTCCTATTGAGGCAACCTTATTAACTATAAATGATTCAATAATAGTTGACATTAATTCAGATTTTATAAGTTCTTCAGTAAATTGTTTATCTGTAATTGTGCTCTCGCCATTGATGAGAGAAGCAATATGAGTATTAAATTCAGCAATCCTTTTTTTAGTAATCACTTGATCAAAATGAGCTGCTGGTGAAATAAAACCTGCTAATTTTTCAAGTATTGCTTTTAATGAATCAACCGTACTTTGTTGGCCTTTTTTAGAATGAGGGGTAGTGATTAGTTTTCCTTTAAATATCGGCGACAAAATACTAAATGCTTCCTCTGCAACTTTGCGTTCGCCGTCGTTCATGTCACTGCGAATTTTAGTATTATAAAAAGCACCTACTTCAATTGATAATTTTGGCCTAAGAATATCTTTAACACATTTATCAATTTCATCTTTGACCCAAGTGAGATTTTTTGAATTATTAGATTTAACTTTCAAAAGACATTCTAAATAGGCGGGAAATGCCAAATTTGCCCCACTGCGGACGGGAGCAAAATAATCAACACTGGATTGGCCCAGTTTTTCAGCGAAATGCAAAACAGTTCCACTCAAGCAATCTTTAAAAGTATTTTCTAACTCTTGATCAGTCCACGTTTGATTACCAGCTGTGCAGGAATGATAAAAATTAGCAGTACTTTCTAAAATCTCTCTCTTCCTTTCTGTTTGATCTTTTAAAATACCCCATTTCTCTTTAAAACTCTCCATCAAAGACATAAACCCGGTATCTACTTTTATTTTTCGAATACATTTTTTTATTTCAACATCCGTTACAACAGTTTCCTTTTTCTGCAGTTTTTCTTCTATATTATTAAAACAATTAACGACATTTACTTTTGCCTTTGGCAAAACACGTGAAAGAACGGTGCCTGAAAGTGCATTACGTAGCTCTCTCTCTAGCAAAATAACCGCGACTTCCCTGGCCGCACGAATTTTAAATATATCTCCAAGATGGGCCAAGGCCTTGGGGCCTTGTTTGTTTGCTTCTGCGATTTCCAGTAAAAGAGTTTTTCCTAGAATCTTCGAGCTCACTTGATTCTGTGCCACCTTGTTACTGGCCACTTCTATCTCTGATCCAGATAAAATGGGAAAACGATTTTCTAGTTCGCTCATTAGTGAATGTTCAAATACCGCA
>JAHEZZ010000030.1 GCA_023250815.1 Bdellovibrionales bacterium | reverse complement strand
TCTTTTTTCAGATAATGAATTTTCAAGCAAATAACCTTCATAGGGACCGGCCTTTACCATGACCCATCCATCAGTTTTTTTCTCTTCATTTTTTGATGAAATAACAGTTACAGGATGACCACAACTTACCGTCGTCAAAGATACCGAGTAGCGAGAAGCATTTTGATGGATATGACCAAACATATTCCGATAATAAAATGTTCCAACTTCCTTTATTAGCTTTTTAGAAAGAGCACTTGATTCGGCCCAAACTTGAGAAATGAAAAGTAAAAAAAAAGAAATAAAAATAATCTTAAAATATTTCATCAAACCTTCCAACGAAATTGAATTGTTTCCCAAGCGTGGCACTGTGGACATCTCCAAAATATATTATCAGAGTTGTAACCGCAGTCCCGACAATAGTGCCTTGTCAAAGATTGATGTAAATTATTAAAGTAATCTAAAGTGTGCTTCATTGCTTCTTCGGGACGATTTAATTCTATCAAAAGACGAATATATTCGACTTTCAAGACTTCACTCACCAAAGCAGGATTTTCTTGTAAAGAATTCTCCATCAAAATATGAGCATCGCCTAAATTTTTTTTCTCTTTAAGTAGTCTCACTTTTGCCAAAATGACGGCAGGTGATTTCAATATTTCAGGAGTTTTTATTTCTAAAAAAGAATCCTTAATATACCCAAGTCTTTTTTTATAAAGTTCATTTTCTTCCACAGAATTTTTGCTAACTAGACCCTCTTCTAAAGATAAAAAGATAAAAGAAGTGTACATAGGATGCTCACGCAAGATCTCTACCAATAAAATTTTAGATTGTTCTATATTTCCCTTAGACAAATTAAGTTTAAGCCGTAATATTTTTGCCGAAACGGAGGGAGCAAATCGAAATGCATCATCTAAATATTCTTCGGTATGAACGAAGTCTTGTTTTTCAAAATAGGCCTTGGCCTTTTGGGCCAAAATATGTGAAATAGTTTCAGCTTGACTCTCATGACCAACTTTAGAAAGCATAATACGGTAATTATAAGCGTTGTCCCAATCTTCAATGTCCTCATAAATACGACACAAAGAATGGATAATTTCAAATTGATCCCGATTAATTTTTAAAACATCTTTGTAGGTTTCAATGGCCTTGTCGACAAAACCACCTTTATCAAAATCCATGGCCAATTCTTTTAGCGCTCTAAGCCGCGTTGACTCGGAAATATTATCCCGAGCAATAAGTGAGCGGTGAATGCTTATTGATTTGTCAATTTCTCCATTACTTCGAAAAAGTCCACCAAGTGCAAAATAAGTTTCAATCGTTTCTCGATTGAGATCAACTGCATTTAGAAATTCTTTAATCGCCAAATCTTTGTGCCCTAAAATTAAATACTGGGTAGCATTTAAAAATATTTTTGACTGTGCCTCAAAAATAGAATTTCGATAACGTTGAGATAGTTTTGTTCCTTTGTCTCTTTCAATTAAATAGTGATAAAGCAAAATAGCAGTCATTGCGACTGATATAATAGAAAGCAAATGTTCTTGTGCCCATTCAATTGACATTCTAAAACCTTATTGCGTGAACATTAATCTCGGGCCACCTTCTTGAAGAACTGTTGGAGTAAGTTTTTGCATAACTCCCTCTACTCCATCCACAAGATCCATAATGCTAGGCCTTTTTTTCTTTTTAATAAATTTCAATCCAAATTTCCCTTTCAAATGCAACTCATCGTGAATTTTTCTTCCTGCTGACCATAGACTTCCTAGCTCATCTACCAATCCCAATTCATAGGCCCTTTTCCCTGAAAATATCTGCCCCTGAGCAAGCTCCTTGATTTCGCCTTTAATTTTATCTTTTCTTCTTTTCATGATGTCATCAATAAATTGTTGATGAACGCCACTAATAACACTTTCTAAAAGCACTTTCTCCTCTTCTGTCATTGAACGATTCGGTTGCCCAATATCTTTATATTTTCCAGATTTCAAATTAAGTTGAGTAACTTTGGCCATCTCATATAATTTGGAAAGATCGTAAAATTGCATGATAACTCCAATAGATCCGGTAAGTGATCCAGGGTTACTGTAAATTTTTCGAGCAGCAGCCCCAATATAATAACCACCGCTAGCGGCCACTGAACCAAAACTTGCGTAAATTGGTTTCTTTTGATCAATGCGTACAATTTCATCATAAATTTCTTGAGTCGGAGCAACTGCCCCGCCTGGTGAATCAACTCTAAGAATAATCGCTTTGACATCTTTGTCTTCTTCCGCCATCTGCAATCTTTCCACTGTTTTTTTGGATTCCATAATGACGCCTTCAACTTCAATTACCGCAATTTGTCCGTCACCTATTTCAATATCTGCCATATCGCTATTTTTAAAAATATTAAAAGTGTAAAAGGCAAACATCATAATGATAGCGAAAAAAAGTATGACGATCATTAATACACCCATCACTGCTTTATTTTTTTGATTCACCAAGTCCACCTTTTAAAATTACATTCTATTTAAAGAATTTTCGCATATTTTATGTCGAAAAGTATACTGCTTCCAGTTGCGTTTTTAAGTGAATCTTAACTTGAACTATGCGAAGCAATCTTAAAATTCAAAGGCACCAAGATCCACTTCTCCATCTTGAACACGAGTTTCACTATCTCGATCTATGGCACCCAAGACTGTTCCGAGATTTTCCCCTTTATTAATAGCTGGGGAGCTTGAAAGTGGGCGAAAATTTCCTTGTGATTCATTTTCAAAAAGAGGATCAGCATATAACGAATGCATGTCTAAATTAGTACTTTTTTGAAATGTAGCAAGTCCAACATATGTCAAATTTTTCCATTCAAATGAAGCAGTTTTAGGATTACTAGAATAATAAAGGTTGTGGTCGAGAACATTTCCCACATTGCCCGAGGAATCACCATTGGTAAAAAATTTATTGTAATTTCCCGCCACAATAATATTGTTTTTAATGACATTATTATGAGTATAAAATTGTAAAAATATTTCGCCACCTAAATCTTCTGAATTATTTTTATAAAATGTATTATTAATAATAAGACAATTTTCAGTGATGCCCCTAGCAGAGTCATAGCCCCCCATCGCCACTCCTGCCATGCGATTAAAGCTCAAAACATTATTTCTAACGATGACGTTGGAGGTTGATTTCCCGCGATGTTCACTGGCAATTTCAACCCCAATATCAGAATCATAGACGGTATTAGAATCAATAATAATATCTCGGCCACCATCTACATAAATACCGCCAGCAGAAACCGAGTTACCATAAGCGGGATTCCCTCGAGAACTAACTGCATGTATCACATTGCCAAAAATTAATCCGGATCTTGCCTGATCATATTTGGAATCTGGTGATGACCCTTCAAAGCCAATCGCATCGATAGCAATATTATTAGAATTGTGAATATAATTATTTTTAATCACAAATCCATCGACATTGCCGTTAACAACGACCGCTTCACTTGACCCCAATTTTAGATCAAAAATTTCGTTATTTTCTATCCGAATATTTTGCAAGGCCTCAGGAGCTTGAGTGCCATAAACAGAAATAGCATGAGCATTCCCACCCTTTCTTGTATAATTAGTTTTAATACCATAAATTTTGTTATTAAGAATTGAAAGATTTTTACCAGCACCTTCAACTCTTATTGCATTTGGGACAATACTTCTACTTTTACTTTGGTAATTGCGAATAGTGAGGCCCTCAACTGTCACATCACTTTTATTTTCAATTAAAATCATCGCCTCTTGAATTTTTCCCGGAGTTAATCCTGTGCCATCTAAAATAGCGAGTTCCCCAGGATAGTTTTTTAAAGTCAAATTTGATTTGGGAAAATTTATCTCTTCTTTGTAAATACCCGCACGCAAGATAATTTTATCCCCAGCAATTGCCAGCATCAATGCGTTTTGAATATTTTTAAGCGGAGAATTGATTTCTCCTCTATTTGAATTTGCCCCTTGGGGCGAGACAAAAATTTCAGAGGCAATTAAGGTTTTAGCAAAACATAAGAACAGAAGCAAAAAAAACATCCTGTTTTTTTTCATAAATTCTCCTAAATAGGGGTGCCAACCTATCGGAAAAAAATGTCCTTCACTGAAATTTATTAGTCATAAATAATATAAAGAGGAATTTTTTTCCCCAAAAGAAGATAAGATTTTCCGATCTGCCAATAAAAAATTCCAAGACTATAATTAAGAGTGTCTTCAAAACTGACTATTAAAGATTAAAGGCCACATTGAAATATTTCTTGGCAATATTTTTTCTTTTTTTTCAAACAAAATTATGGGCAGAGGAAACCTGGATGTGCGAATTGCTTCTCAGAACAAATAAAAATGCCTGCGGTGATTATGCTCGTGGTAACTCGACAGGAGCATCATACCCACAAATTTTTGATGCCTTTAACGTCAATCCTGCGGCCATTCCCACTAAGCAGACACCGCTTGGTCTAGAAATTTATCATGGTGATAATCAGACAAATATTTCCATTATTAAAGGATTAGAGTCTTTTGGACTTGGGCTGGCGACATCTCAAACTAATGGCAATTTTTTTTCCAACATGAACAACTTAGAAATTGCACTAAATGAGGCCAACATTGCGCCAGACTCAACGACAACTTCGGCGAGCGATAATAAATCGACCCAACAATCGGCCTATTCACCTTCACAGCAAGTAGGATTCGCCTTCCCTCTTCTCGGAAAAGGGGTGCGAGCAATCGCTCCTATCGTTGGAGTCAGTCTTAAAAAAAATGCCGCCAATGATGGATATAAATACAACACCGGTCTTTCTATCAACACAAAGATAGCGCATGTAGGAGCTTCTTTAACCAAAGATAACTTCGGTGAAAAGGCCTTCAATGCCAATTTTGGTTTTAGAATTTTCAATGTATTGTTCGATTATACTTATTTTGCCAATTACTCTAATATTTATTCATCACCAGATCATACTCAAATTTTTTCCGTTTCTTATACCTGGCTGGGGTTAGATTTTAACCTCGCCCAACGAACTCAAATTGCCAATGATTTAACCGATTCTGATATTCAATATCTCAGAAGCAATGGCATAAATTATAAAAAATCTCACGTTTTTGCCGGGGTTCAATACAAATGGAACGAGAAACTGGCAATCGGGATATTTCATAACTATATCCTAGATGTTAATCAATCATTGGTCGTTAGAATTTTTTTCTAAGTCCGACAAAAGCAATCGGTCATTTTGTTGTTTTTACATTCTAAAATGATCAGTAAAATAAAATGAATTAAAAATTTTATGAGGAATCAAAATGAAACGCAGAGAAGTCTTAAAGATTATGGGGGCCAGTACGTTATTTTATCTGACAGGTTGTACAAGTTCTAAATTAAAACCTTTCAAAGATGAGAAAAAAAAATCAGCTATTGATCCCAATTTTAATTGGAGTGCAATCTCGCCAATTAACAGAGACAGAGATAAAATTACTGGGCCACATTGGAGTGGGGACAACCCAGAATTTATGCACCAGGTTCTCTGGGACAAGGCCGCCTTTATTAAATCAATCGGAGGGCTTCCACCTATTTCTGAAAAAACTCAATTGGTCATTATTGGTGGCGGCATGTCGGGGCTTATGCTGGCCCATCACTTAAAAGAGAAGGCCCCAATTATTTTAGAACAAAATCAAAGAATGGGGGGAAATGCAAAAGGCGAGACTTGGAATGGCCAACATTATTCTATCGCTGCTGCTTATTTTGTTCAACCGGATGCCAATAGCAAAGAAGATCAATTTCTAAAAGAAATTGGGGCGTGGGATATTGTCACCGTAAAAAAAGGCGAAGATGCTGTTATTCTCGATGGAAAAATGGTCGAAGGTTTTCATCAAGGTTCGACAGCTGGAAAGGCCAAAACTCAATTTATTAAATTTGAAGAATATATAAATGATATTGCCCACTCTAAAAATGGCGCCCTATTTCCCGACATTCCCTACACTGACTCAAAAACTAAAAAAAGAGTTCATGAGCTCGATAAAGAATCACTTTATAATCATCTCACTAAAATCTTAGGAAAATTACACCCTCAACTAGAAACGGCCATCGAACATTATTGTTGGTCGAGTTTAGGTGGCGCCTCCACTGAAATTTCTGCAGCTGCGGGACTTAATTTTTTATGTGGAGAGGTCTTTAATATTTGTGTCGCCAAAGGTGGAAACGCCGGCATTGCTGAAAAAATATTAGCAAGTCTGGCAAATACCATGCCTGTACAAAATTTTAGAAATGGCATGCTCGTTTTTGATGTTAAACAACTTCCCGATGGTGTTGAAATTTCTTACATCGATCAACAAAGCAAAATAGTAAAAAGAATTAAATCAGACTATGTGGCCATGAGCTGTCCTAAATTTATTGCTGCAAAATGTTTAGATCAAATGGAAAATTCTCGTTTAGAGTTAATCAAAAAACTAAAATATCGAAGTTATATGGTGGCCAACGTCCTTTTAAAAAAACCATTTAACCCTCATTATTACGACGTCTACTTATTAGGTGATGGAAAAACTGATATCAACAATCCTGAAGTCTCAAGCCAAGAGCAAAAGGCCACCGATATTTGTATCGCCAATTTTTCTGACCATAATGACAATCAAAGTATTCTCACTTTATACAGAGGCATCCCTTACGATAACTTCAGACCGACCCTCTTAGACGAAGGGTCCTACGACACCTTTAAAAAAGAATTTACCGAGCAAGCAAAAGAGCTAACTCAAATCCTTGGACTATCACCTGCTGATATTGAAGATGTGAGAATCGCCAGATGGGGCCACCCCCTTCCCCTGGCCGAAGTTGGACTCATTTCAAAAGGTATCGTCGATAAAATAAATAAACCACTCGGTAAAAGAATTTATTTCTGTGAACAAGACAACTGGATGCTGCCTGCTTTTGAAACGGCCATGGCCGAATCATTTAAAGTTAGCGCCATTTTAAAACCATTGCTTTTAAAATGAAAAATCTTTAAGCCACTTACTGGCCTTTAGAATTTGGGTTTTATTATCATCGCTGTATTCTTTTTCAAGCTCATAAACTAATTGAATCTTTTTGATATTCGAAAAATACCCTTCAAAAACTTTAAAGTTTTTAGAGACAATATTATCTCTCATTTTGCATTCTAATAAAATATTGCACTTGTCTCCTCTAATATAGAAATCGATTTCCTGGCCATCTCGAGTTCGCAAGTAATAAAGATCAAACTCATTTCCATCGCAGTCAATTTGTTTATGTACTTCTTTTATCAATGCACAAGCTACCAAATTCTCAAAACGTGCGGCCTCATCCTTTACTCGTGCAATATCATAAAAATAAATTTTAGGATTTTTAATTTTACTTCGAGATATATTTTTATGATAAACATTAACTGAAAATACTACATAGGCATTTTCTAAAACCCTAATCCAGTTTTTTACTGTTTTATCACTGACTCCAAGGTCTTCTGCAAGAGATAAATAACTTATCGGAGAACCAACTCGATCTCTAAGTAATTCAACCAACATTTCAAGAGAATTAATATCTTTCAAATTTTCTAAAAAAAGAATGTCTTGTTTTAAAATAATATCGAGGTGCCCTTTTTTCCAGCGATTATAAAAATTTTTCTCCATTCTTAAGTATGGTTCCGGAAAACCACTGACTTCCATTATTTTTTGCATTGAAGATTGAGGGTCATCCAGCTCGCCAAATTGATTAAGCTCCTTAAGATCTAAGGGGTGCAAGCGAAATTGAAAAAATCGTCCGGCCAGAGAATCTCCAACCTTTTTATAAGTATCCAGTCTCGCACTTCCGGTTACCAAAAATTGATTTAATTTTTTTCCCGTATCCCAAATTCCCTTAAGCCAAGATTTCCATAACTTCATCTTATGAAGTTCATCGAGAATAATTAACTCACCATTTTTTTTCCACATTTTATTTTTTATCTGCTGGCGATGTTCATTATTATCGTAATTAAAGTACTCTGTTCTTTCAGAGGGGATTAATGCTTGAGAAAGGGTAGTTTTTCCAGATTGCCTCGGGCCACTTAAAAGTACAATTTTTTCTTTAAGATCCCTTATTATATAGTCAGTTAGATATCGCTTCATCTTGACATTTTCGGGGCCTACTCCGAAAATGTCAAGTTATTTTCGGAGTAGGCCCCGAAAATGACATAGTATCTTTTGACAATTGAATCCTGGAATGAGGCTACCTAATCACTTCGCCTAGGCCGTATTGATTAGGCGATTTAGTATAAAGCGCTTGGTTTTGCGGTAACCATTCAGTTAAATTTTTTCTTCTTGTCACATCCGATGGATGCGTAGACATAAATTCCGGTGGTGCTTTGCCTCCCGAAGCTGCCCCCATTCTTTCCCAAAGGTGAATGGCCTCGCTTGGATCATAACCTGCTTTCGCCATGTATTCTTGTCCAAATTTATCGGCCTCAGTTTCATCTCCTCTCGAAAATTTTCGATCAAAGAAAGCGATGGCGAAACCAGCAGCAGCACCACTAAGCGCGGTGAGAGATTTGCAGGTTTGAGTTTTACAAAGAAATTGTCCTCCAAGAACTGCTGCGCCACCGATTACTAATCCCACAATATTTCCAGTTACTGCTCGGGCATATCTTTCTTTACCATGTCTTTTTGTTGCATGTGCCACTTCATGCCCCAGTACTGCGGCCAATGCCGCTTCATTTTTTAATACCGGCATAATTCCGGTATATACCGCCATCTTCCCCCCGGGCATACACCAAGCATTCACCTCAGGACTTTCAATTAATAGCCATTCCCATTTAAAATTTTCCCCCGATGCCTTAGCTATACGAGGTGCCACCCGATTAAGCATTGCAGTCCATTCTGCGTTTTGCGAAATTTTTGATTTGGCCTTAACTTCATTATAGGCTTTTTCAGATTGAGAATTTATTTCTTGCTCAGAAACATTGGGCGACATTTTTTTTGAAGCACAAGATTGCACAAAAAGTAATAAAGTAAAAAAAATAATTTTCATAACAATTTGTCCCCTTACGCTAATTCAAGAAAAATAAGGTTTCTCTCCCGACTGATGGTCGGTAATATCGACAATTTCTTTTAACCCAGCGATTTCTTTTTTTAAAATAGTTTCTATTCCGCCCTTTAAGGTGGCCGAAATTTGCGAACATCCTTGGCATCCTCCACTAAAATTTAAATAAAGAATTCCGTCCTTGAAATCGACAATGGAAACTTTTCCCCCATGAGCGCTTAAACTTGGGGCCACCTGATTAATTAATATAGTGTCGATTTTTTTCCAAAGTTCGGAATCCTTTTTTAAGGCCTGTGCTTCTTTTTCTTTAAAAAAATTTGGGGGAAATAAATCTAAACCAAGACTTAAAGAAGAGCGAATATAATTCCCCACTGCTTTTCCCAGTTCACTCCAAGGGCCGGTACCTTCTTTTCGAATACGCAAAAGTCCGTTTAAAAATGAAACCTCTTTGACCCCTGTTAGCTTGAAAAAACCTTCTAAAAACCAATGGCCAGATGCCGATTGTAAATTTTCACATACAAAATTTATGTCTTTAAAAATATTTTGAGAAAATTCAAACTGACAAATATCAGGGTGAGTAATTTTAGCATTAATTTTCAAATCTTGTGGATTCAACTTTACTCCTAAATTTCAAACAGACATTGATGGAACTTCCCTGTTTTCTTCTTTGAGATTTTTAAATTTATAAATTCCCGTTCCGTGGCCATCGCTAAATTGCAAAGAAAGGCCATAGCGCCCCACCATCTTTACTTCTTTAATTTGAATATTGAGGGACACAGACGCAGGATTTAAAATTCGCTTCCCGGAATTTTCATCAACACAAGTAGCACAGGGGCATTTTACTCGCAGAGAATAAGCATCAAAAGAAGAGAGAGAACCATCTTTCCATTCAATCTCTAATGACCCATCTTTTTCATGAAGTTTAATATTACCAGGGCCTATTTCAAAACTCTGTACTTGAACTTTTTGCAAGTTCTCTAAAAGATTTTTTGCTAAATCTAAATAGGCCTTGGCAGCATGAGAAGTTTTTGATTTTTCTAAAATTGGAACACCGTCGTCCCCGCTCATCATAATCTCAGGATCAAGAGGAATTGCCCCCAAAAAAGGTACCTCTAATTTTTTAGCAAGTTCTACTCCTCCACCACCTTTAAATACTTCTGTCGTTTGCTGACAGTGACTGCAGACAAGTCCGCTCATGTTTTCAACTATCCCTAATATCGGAACATTGACCACTTCAAACATTTGGGCGCCCTTTATCGCAATTTCCACTGCCATTTTTTGCGGAGTCGTGACAATAATGGCGCCAGAAAGTCTGGCCTGTTGAGCAAGGGATAATTGAATATCTCCAGTACCAGGAGGCAAGTCGATTAATAAATAATCTAATTCTCCCCAAAGAACCTGAGATAAAAATTGCGAAATGGCCTTGATAGCAATCGGCGCTCGCACAATCACCGCTTGATCTGGTTGAATCAAACCCATCGAAATAAATCTAACTCCAAATTTTTCATTGGGAATAATATGGCCATTTTTTGCTTTTGGAGCTTCTCTTCCTCCCATCATACGAGGTTGGCTTGGGCCATAAAGATCGGCGTCGAGTAAACCAATTTTTAATCCTTGCTGACAAAGAGCAACCGCTAAATTGGTGGCCACAGTGGATTTTCCAACCCCACCTTTTCCCGAGGCAACTGCAATAATATTTTTAATCTTTCCTAGACCTGGAACAGTCTCCTCATTATTATTTTCTGTTTTTCCATTTTTTCCAAACCCGAACATAAAAACCTCGTTAAAATTTAATTAAGTTATTTTTTACCTTATCTTCAAAAAAACAGTCTAACTCAAGATTTGCTACATCGCTATTATAAATTTTCATTTAGACAGGGCCTTTTATTCAATGTATTATTGGCAAAAAAAATTAATCACCGCAAAAGATTTTTCAAAGGAAATCTTAATGCAAAAATTAATAATCTATACAATGGATTACTGTCCTTATTGCGATAGGGCAAAAGCCTTGCTGGATTCTAAAAAAATTATCTATGAAGAAATAAAAGTAAAACGCAGCGACCTTGAAATATGGGATCAATTACAAAAAAAAAGCGGTATGCGTACCATGCCCCAAATTTTTGCCGGCCATTTTGTGATCGGCGGATTTAGCGAATTGGATAAATTAAATTCTGAAGTCAATCTAGCTGACTTTATCAATTCAAAATTAAAAAGTTCACCAAGTGGAGCAGCTGAATGAAAGACACCCCTGAATTTCACTGGAAAAACTTTATCAATTTAGCAGTTATTGTCGTTGCGCTTGGTTATTTCGTCGATATTTTTGATCTCACTTTATTTGCCATGCTGCGAACTCAAAGTTTAATTTCTCTTGGAATTCCCACCGAAGAACAAGTTGAAAAAGGAATTTTACTGCTAAACTCACAAATGGCAGGAATGCTTGTGGGTGGAATTTTTTGGGGGATTTTAGGAGACAAGAAGGGGCGAATAAAAGTTTTGTTTGGCTCAATTCTACTCTATTCTCTGGCCAATCTGGCAAATGCTTTTGTTCACAACATTCAAAGCTATGCCCTTTTGCGATTTATTTCAGGGGTAGGATTAGCAGGAGAATTAGGAGCAGGAGTGACTTTAGTTTCTGAAATTTTGCCGACTAGTCACCGGGGTCTTGGAACAGCGCTAGTCGCAACTATTGGTGTACTAGGTGCTGTCTTTGGAGGTTTTGTAGTAGAATTTATACCTTGGAGATATTGCTATGTGATTGGCGGATCTTTAGGTTTTCTTCTCCTTTTTTTAAGATTTAAAATTCAAGAATCATCTCTTTTTAATAAAAGCAGAGAAGGTCAATCTTGCGATGTTCAGTGGGGAAAATTTTCATCTTTGTTCACAAGTTTTGAACGCTTAAAAAAATTCATACTATGCATATTTATGGGAATACCCATTTGGTATGTGGCCGGTCTCTTGATGGCCTTTTCTCCCGAACTATCGAAAGAACTTGGAGTAAACGGCGTAGTCACTAGTTCTAGATCAATTGCCATTTCTTATTTAGGTTTGGCCTTCGGTGATATGTTTTGCGGATTTGTCAGTCAAAAAATAAAAAAAC
Organism: Bdellovibrionales bacterium; assembly: GCA_023250815.1. GTDB lineage: Bacteria > Bdellovibrionota > Bacteriovoracia > Bacteriovoracales > Bacteriovoracaceae > JAHEZZ01. Next base: position 8,464 of record JAHEZZ010000030.1, on the reverse strand, counting down.
GTCTTGGTGCCGTACTGATCTTCTCATTGGCCACAATTTTTTTTATCATACTTCTTTTTTCTACAACTCCAAATAAATCAAATAACTACTTCTATTCACTTTGTTTTTTTATTGGCCTTGGAGCAGGATTTTGGGCCATGTTTGTAACCATTGCCGCCGAACAATTTGGCACAAACATCAGGGCGACAGTTGCTACCAGCGTTCCCAATTTTGTAAGAGGCGCAGTCATTCCAATGACCCTCTCTTTTAAATTTTTAAAAGCAGATTTTGGCATAATAAAAAGTATGGCGATGGTAGGAATTGTTGTTTTTTTACTTAATATTATCGCCACTCTTCTTTTGCAGGAAACATTTCATAAAGATTTAAATTACTTTGAAAGTTAAACATAACCACTCATCAAGGCCAGGATACTTTGGGGAAACATGCCAAAAAATATCAGGGCCGACAAAATAATAAAATAGCCGGCCTTTTGAGAAAGATTGAGCTTAATATCAATTGAATAATAATATTCTCTTTTTCCTCCAAAGATACGAGAGTAAAGCATATAAACATTTATGCCATTTAAAGCACTGCATATGACGTGAGCAATTCCAAAGATAGAATAATGTTCAATCATGTGATGAAACATCATCTCTTCAGAAATAAAACCTAAAGTGCAGGGCGTGGCCATGATGGAAAGACAAAAAAGCAAAAAGATGGCCGATATCTTTTGGTTTTCACGGTAAAGACCATAAAAGATTGATCGACTCAAAAGACCGACTTTTTGTTCAATCAAATAAATTAAAGAAAATAGCGCTCCATAGCTAATTGAAATGGAAAAAAACTGAGTTAAAACAACTGCCTTAACTTGATTATGATACTGCTCTAAAAGAGCAAACATAAATGAAAATTGTCCCAGCATAATATAAGAAAAAGTCATACGAACCGTTTTTTGTACGAAGGCCAAGTTGGCAAAATAAAGGCCAGAGAGAATAGCAAAAGAAGTAACAACTAATGAAGCGTTATGGAAGTGTAGGAGCAATAAAGGTGCGCAAAGTTTATAATAAAGAAAAAGCCCGATATTTGACAAATAAAAGGTAATTTTCACAGGATAAGGATTTAAAGAGTTGCAAGATCTCACCCAAAGATGAAAAGGAAAAAGACCTTCTCTTATGAATGCCGAAAAAATAATCATCAAAATTCCAACTTTCAAAAAGGGAGTTTTCGAAAGATGAGTAATATTAGAGAAAGTTAAAATTTCACGATGTTGAAGAGTTAAAAGAATCACGCCACCAATTAATAGCAATGTTGAAACTAAATGATGCCATAAAAATGTTGCGTGTTTCAAATCTTTAAGTTCCTCCTTAAGCTCAAGCCAAAGGGGATAAAAACTCAACATCCAAAAAAGAATAAATAAAGGCAATGACTCCGAGAAATAGCAACACATGGTAAAAAAATAAAGTAGCAGTGTCCGAACCAAATCGGTTTTTGAAATTTTATTGATATTAGAAACCAAAAGCATAATGAAAACGAAGACCGAAAAACTAAATGAAAAAATGATTCTGATGTGTCCCCATACTGGAACTTTATTATTCCATTCGATAATTTCAACTAATGAAAAAATAATGCCCAAAATAGGTGCCAAAACTAAAAGTATTTTGCTTAAGATGGCCTTTCTGGGATTAAAAAAATAAATAGCAGATAAAATAAAAAGAATCTGAAAAACTAATGGCCACAAAACAGCTTTAATCATACCTAAGACAAGTTCCATAAGTTTTCCTGATTTAAATTTTCGTCTTGATGATCTTTGATCATCGGATCAAGTTTAACAAATTTGTCTTCGGCCGATTCAATAATATAAAGCACAGATAGCCAGCGTCCGATTACTTTATTTTGTATAAACCAATCAAATCCGAATCCATTAACTGCCAAATGATAGATTTTTTTTTGAAAACGAGATGATTGAAAGTTTTTGTCGGAATTGCTTATATTTAATTTGGCACCGGGAAAAAAAAGCGGGTTCTCATAAAAGTCTTGAATGACATTAAGTGAACTTAAAAATTGATCAATGCGAATAAAAGCATTTGAAACCAAGTGAAAAATCGCCAGCCACTTTAAACCTAAAGCAATTTCTAGACAAATAATACTGATATGAAAAATAGAAGAATAGGCCAGCGTCGATTTCATGTCACTTCGAACCTTCGAAATAATCAGTGCCATGGGCGCAGTTATTAGCGCCACAGCACCGATAAAAACTCTTACCATCAACAGATCTTGAAAAAGTAAAAAATTTTTAATCAACAAAATTGGCCCAAGGGAAACAGACAGTGCTCCGTAGTAAAGAGCACTGGAAGAAGTTGGCCCTTCCATCGCTCTCATTGGCCAGGAAATAAAAGGAAATTGGGCGCCTTTCGCCAGGCCACCAACAATAAGAAGAAGACAAAAAATTAACATCTTCTGATGAAAGGCAGGTTGAGAAGCAAAGATCACAAGCTGTGAAATATTTGTGGTATGAAACATGATGTGTGCAAAGGCCAGCGCAACAATAAAAAAAACGTCGCTCAGGCGATAAGAAATCACTGCCCAAAAACTATTTCTCACTGTCTGTTCACGAAAATTATAAAAAGCGATAAGCAAAGCAGAGGTGAGTCCAATTAATTCCCACGCTACAAAAACTAAATCTAAATTATTGGCCAACACCACAGTGTTAAAAGAGGCCATAAAAATACCAATCAACAAAAAGAAACGATAAAAACCGTGCTCTTTATGTAAATAAGTGCGTGAGAAACGTGCGATTGTTACTGTCAAAAAAACCATCAAGTTGATAAAAATAAATGACTCGAAGTTATAAGACAACTCTAATTTAGTCCCCATTCCTTCAACATTAAACCAATGCCCAAAGGAAATATTTAAATTCCAAGATAGCGTATGATAATGAATAGTATTTCGAGTAAAAAGAAAAAGATTTAATAAAAAAATAATAAAACAATTTAATTTCAAAAAATAAACAATTAAAAACTCTTTTTTAATTAAACCAAAAATAATAATCAACGAATAAAGAAATACCCAAATAATGGGTAACAACTCAAGAAGAAAGGCCCCAATATAATTCCAATTGAGAGTATTCACAATGCACTCTCCTTATTGATATTTGTTTCTCTAAAATAAAAAGGGATAGGGCCAAGACGATTTTTAACAATATCAATGCTGAGACCTTTAATTCTTTTAAATGTCTCAGCGTGAGACTTGTCGGGGAGTTTTTTTACAAATTGATCATTTTCAAAAAGATAATAATATTCTAATTCGGCAGGATCAAAAACTGCTACATGAATCCAATGATTCAATATCAAATTTTTAATTCTAGGATTCTTGACGATTAATTTTTTTACAATTTCCAGATTGGCCTCTAAAATAACCGTAATCCTAACTGGCTCATGTTTTTCTACCATTTGCTTTGACAGTCCAATACGAAGATCACTACAGCCACCAGTCATCACACCAATCAGTGCAGTAACATTAAGAGGTAACTTTGTTCCACTTCCAAACTTTTCATTATCTAAGCGAGATAAATAATAATCCATATTGATACCTGCAACAACAGGGATCACCCCACCAAGGAGCATGCCGAGGACCTCACCACTGGGATCTTGAGTGGGATCATAGGAGGTAAGAAATGATCTCCTATCTAAAAATAAACCTTTAATGGTTTCTCTCCGCCCCACAAAACAACCCAAATTATTAGTATGCCCATACTCTGGCCGGGGTTCTGCCATACTTGAAGCGCGTACTGAAACATGTGCGTGTGAAGCTACTACATCATTAACCGAAATTTTATTTTCAAAAATACGGGACCTTTCAAGAGAATTAATTCTCGCTGCTTGAATAAAATCCTGCTTAATCGCCTTAAATTCTGAGAGCGAACGAGAGGGAATTTCATCTTCATTTAAAAATACAATTCTATCAGTCGTTGTATCATGACAAGTTGAGACAAAAAAAGTCCCTGTTGGAATAACAATTTTATACTTTTCTTTTAGTATTTTTTGCACCATCAGTTCATTGGCCATTTTGCAAAATATTTTTGAATTGGGAAGCCCCGCCCTTCCACTGCAGGCACCACAACCATAAGCATTGCGATAAGGATTATTAACACTTTTTGCACTATGCCCGACAATAAAAATAAAAGGAGAAAAATTATCTATGATCCCACACATTCGCAATATTTGAGAAACAATTTGAGCACGTTCGTCAAAGTCATAGCCAATCACTTGTCCAGTCTCATCCACCTGCTTATTAAGTTCTAATTGGGTTTCTAGTTTTCCCATTAATTTAATTTTTAAATATTGAGTTAATCTATTTGCCGATAATGGTTTAAAAATACGAAGAAGCAAATAAATGCCAATAACAGGGGCCAGCACAATTGTCAAAATAAGGGAGTACCAAGAAGCACGATTTTTATAAAAAAGCATAAAGGCCATTTCCGCCATTATTTTATTCGTCTGGCCAAAAATCTTTTCCCTGTTTTTATCGGTATCGACAATTTTTTCATAGATCAACCTCGACGGAGTGACAACAGGGGGGCAATGATTGAGTGGATGAGGGTGAAAAATACTTTTGTATTTCATATCAATGCCGAAAAACCCAACTGCACTATATGTCCGAATATTTTTATTGATTTCCTCTAGGTGTCTGCGAATACTTTCTTCTCTGTCATCAATACAAAATACAAATTGAGCACTAATCGTTGTTTCTTTTTGATCGTCCTTTTGAACTCTGGCATATTGAATAGCATTTAAGTAATTGTCCCGCAAAGTTAGATCAAATGCATTTTGCCAAATAATTGTCCTTTCTGTTTTATCAAACTTTAAAACTTGCTCAATCATATGCACTTTAAAATCATGCTCTTTTTCTAAGAAATGAGGATAACGAAGACAAATTTGATGAACAATAAAAGTTAATTGCTTTTCACTTAATGTTATCATTGCTTCATTGCTAACAAAGCTTTTCTTCGGCCAATCAGTTTTCAATTTATATTTTTTGGACAAATAAGAAAAAGTTCTATTTTCTAAAAAGAGATAAATCCCTAAATACTCTAACACACTCATCTGCCCTTTTTCTCTGGGCACAAGCCAAGGTTCTTTTTCAAATTTATTAATCATGCCGGCCCAACCACGGAGCTCTAACAAGCTGAGCCTCATGTATTCTTCGATGCTTTGATTTTCGCTATGAGACCCAATTAAAGGAATTTTTAAATCTGTAATCGCCTGCATTTCATTTAGCACAAATTGCTCTGGCGAATAAGCATATAATCTTAAAAAATCTTCTTTCTTAAGAGAAAGTCCCTCTGGAAGAAGTTGGCCGTTATCATAAAGATATTCTAAAAAATCCTTAAGTAATCCGGAGTCTTTATTGGGGTTGGGAATCAGCGCCATGCCTTGATCAAGATAACAAGATAAAAACCTAATAAGAATTGGATGAAAATGATCATTCACCCGCTCACCATAGTTTAAATTGAGAAAATCTTTCCAAATTTTTCTATTTTTAATTTTTCTAGGGTTAACTGAAATTTTTTGAAACTTATGATAAACACTTGATGAAAATTTTGATGATTGTTGCCAAATCCTCCAAGAGGCCTCATCATCTTTTATTTTTTCAATATTGTTAAAATCTTCATCTAAATGAAGCTCAAGAGGATTAATTAATAAATGATAAAAAAAATCAAGATGAAGTTCAGAATTATTTTGAATGGCATTATTAAGATGACCCGGCCAATCTTTTATCCCAATCTTAAGATGTGATTCAGAAATTCTATTTTGTTTAAATTTTCTTAAATAATATTTTTCACTTAATGTTCTTTTAGCACCATATATTTTTGTTGCTTGATTGAGAGCATCCTCAAACTGCAGATGCTCCAAGGTCAATAACATATTATTGTGTATAAAAATTCCAAGTGGAAATTGAATCGGAAGAAATTTTCTGGCGTCTTCAATAAATGAATCAAGAGAAAATTGGCCTGATGTTTCAGAAATCATAAGGGCCTTCTTAGTGAAGATGCCTCCAATTCTACTCCTCTTATATTCATTTTGAAGCGGATAAAAATATTCTTTTATTTTATTTCTGTGGGGTTTGAGATCTCAAAATCCCGACAGAAGAGATTAAGTATCCTTTCGCTATTTTCCCAAGATCCACAACACTCGGGGCTCAAGGCAACCGTAACACAGAAAAATCTATTTTCATCAAAGGCCAATTTTAAAAGCGAAAAAATATACCTAATATATTCCTCAGAAAATAGCGGAGCATCTTTAAATCGTCTGGCAAAAAAATAATCGAGATCAAGATTTAAAATCCACTTAGATTCAGAGATTAAAATATCATCTAAAAATTTAGGGATATCCCAACAGGCAATTTCCCTATCAAAATTTATTTTTTTCCCAATCTGATGGGTGAGCGCAATCTTTTTATTTATTAATTTTTTTTCAGCGTTTATAAATAAAGGCAAATAATTATCCCAGCGAATAAGCGGAAGGCCATCATCTAATTTAATGCTATACAATTCTTGAAAACTCAATTTTCTCCAATCCTCTGGAAAAACACTGGCCCCTCGATCGTCGCAATCATAATGAGCATCGATATGAAGCAGAGAAAAAGGAATATTTAAATTTTGATTTAAACTTTGAGCGAAACACCATAAGGCAGCTTTATGATTATCGCTGATATAAATTGGCCCATGCTCATTTTCTTCTCGTGATAAAAAAGAAATTTGATCCGGCCCAGAGAATCTTTTTTTTTGCAGAGGAATAATCCATTCCATAGAGTTATAGTCTACACCACTGGTGATATTCCTCGCTCATTGACGTTATTTCAGTTGCTTAAAGCTCCCAAAATAATGGTCATGATTTATCCCTTAGGCCACAATGGGCGAATATATTAGGGCACGCCCTAGGGAGATTACAATGAACAAAGAAATTCAAATTGGCCAATCGGTAGCAGTATTAGTAGACGGAAATAATATAGAAAAAAGCATTCAAGGGACTTTTAAACTGGGGTCGGGAATGGCCAACTTCGATACTTTAATTCCCAAGCTTTTAGGCAATCGATCGCTAAATCGCATGATTTATTTTAGAGAAGGCGAAAATATTTCGCAAAAATTGGCAGAGCGAATTCACGAACGCTATCACGGTTCAGTCAGGCCATGTCATAAATCAGCTGATATCCCACTGACGATTACCGCTACTCAACTTTCCAAAAAAGTCGACACCATTATCATTATGTCTGGTGATTCTGATTATGTTGAATTGGTTCGCCATTTAAAAAGCGAGGGAGTCAGAGTAGAAATTTGTGCGGTCACAGAAAACACCGCCAAAATCCTTTTTGAAGAAGTTGATTTTTTCCACTCGCTGACTCCGGAAGATTGCTTTGTCTATGACCCTCGAGACACACATCGAAGGCCCTTAATACAAAAAAAAAATAAACGCTAATTAATGGAATTGGTATACTGGTTCCAGTTGAGTTTTCAAGTGAAGATTAGTTGGAATTTTACGTCAGATTGCAAATATAAAATTCGAAGACATGCCGTAATAAGGCATGTTGAGAAATTTGTATTTGCAAGATGGCGTGAAAGGACAATTAAGATTCACTTGAAAACTCAACTGGGATCAGTATATTACTGAACCTTAGCGCCTTTTCTCTTCGCTTGCTTTTCCTGACGCTCTTTCTTCATTTCTTCATGCCTTGCTTTCATTTTGTTGTGTATCTCTTTCATCTTTTGATTGCAAACCTTAAGGGCAGTATGATCAGAAGCACTACTAACACAAGATTTTATTTCACCTAGAGCACTTATTTTTTCATCCAAATTTTTAATTCTTTGATCCTTAATTGCTGCAAATTTTTCCGCCGACATTTCCCCCTTTATTTCATTGTCATTGGCCCTGACATTAGAACTCACAAAAGCTAGGCCAAATAGTAAAAAGTAAAAAAATAATTTATTCATAACTTGCTCCTTATTTAGGGATGTAGAGCATAGATTTTAAAGTCAGAACTTCGATCTATGCTAACTTCATCCCAATGAAATTTATTCTTTATCATATCAAGAGTCTGTGTACCTCTGGCAATTATTTTAATTGATCGCTTTTTTGAAATTGCCAAAAGAGCGCTTAAAGTCTGGGCAATATCAGACAATTTTCCATAATCATAAATAAAAAAATAATTGGCATCGGGATATAAGAAACTGCCGACAGAAAGATCTGCGCAGAACATTCTGCTGCGAAATAAATTTAACCGATGGTATAACTCTTCTGCCAACAAAACTCGATCTTTGGCATATTCTATTCCGCTGTAAAAAACTTTTTGTGAAAAAGAGGCCAGTACAATGCCCATTCTTCCCTGGGCCGCTCCCAAGTCTGCAATATGATCATTATCCTTTAAATTAAGCCTGAATAAAATTTTCTGGATCACAGAATAAGGGGTATTAAGAGTTTGAGGATCAACT
>JAHEZZ010000155.1 GCA_023250815.1 Bdellovibrionales bacterium | reverse complement strand
TGATCTTTAAATTTCGCCAAATTTTGCTGAAAAATTGCAATGAAATAGCGAATACTATTTGTCTGGAAAATGGCAAAACACTCGATGAGGCCAGGGCCAGTGTGATGAAGGGAATTGAGGTCACTGAATTTGCCACTAGTCTTGCTAATCTGGATAAAGGCGGAAGATTAGAAGTTTCTCGAGGGGTTCACTGCGAATACCGACGAGAGGCCCTGGGAGTTGTGGCGTCGATTACCCCTTTTAATTTTCCCGCCATGGTTCCTCTTTGGACGATCCCCATTGCTCTTACTTTGGGAAATAGTTTTATTTGGAAGCCTTCGGAGAAAACCCCACTCACGGCAACTTTAATTGCCGAGGCCTTGAAAGAAGCAGGAGTTCCCGATGGCGTTTTTAATATTGCTCATGGAACAAAAGAAGTTGTCGAGGCCATTTTATGTGAACCTCTTATTCGCGCCGTAAGTTTTGTAGGATCGACTAAAGTTGCTCGTCTGGTTTATGAACAAGGGCATTCTAATGGAAAGCGAGTGCTGGCCCTCGGTGGTGCAAAAAATCATATTGTTCTGATGCCTGATGCCCAAAGTGATCTTAGCGTTCGAGGAATCAGCGATTCCTTTACCGGCTGTGCCGGGCAGAGATGTATGGCCGCTTCCGTTTTACTGGCGGTAGGTGATCCTAAAAAAATTGATCCTCTGATTTCTAAAATTGTGGAACGGGCCCAGTCTTTAAAACTTGGAGTTGATATGGGGGCCATTATTTCTAAAGAGCAAAAGGCCTTTTTGTCGGCGGCCATTGAACGTGCACAAAAAGAGGGTGCTAAAATTTTATTAGATGGCAGAGATGCCACGATTCCTAAAGGTTTTGAGGGGGGGAATTGGTTGGGCCCGACAATCCTAGATCAGGTAAGCGCAACTTCTTCGGCCTCTCTCACTGAACTTTTTGGCCCGATACTTTCTATTATTCGTTGCAGTGATTTAAAAGAAGCGATGACTATTGAAAACGCCAATCCCTATGGCAATGCTTGTTCGGTCTTTACCAGTAATGGCGGGTACGCAGAGTATGTTGCCAATTCTGCAAAGTCGGCAATGATAGGAATCAATGTCGGGGTACCTGTTCCTCGCGAGCCTTTTAGTTTTGGTGGTATGAATGATTCAAAATTTGGCCATGGTGATATCACCGGAGAAAATAGTCTTAATTTTTGGAGCAATATCAAAAAAGTAACCACCAAATGGGAAGCTCATTTTCAAAATTGGATGAGTTAATTTAAGGAAAAATATCTTATGACAACAATACCGCACAGACATAATCATATTATTTTAACTTCTCACACTGGATCGCAGTCAAAAGAAACAATTGCTATTAATTGGGGAGCGAAGACAGCACAGACAAGAGGCCCAGTGATTGCTTCTATTTCTGATAAAACAAATCGCAATGCTATTGGCACTCACAGTGGAAGCTACACCGTCTATCGAGCACTTTCCATTGCTGCAGGGGATTTTCCAAAGGAGCATCGGCCAGATTTAAAATTGACCAATCCTTTTGAAATTATCGGTCCCCATGAATCTTGGTTTGATCCGGAAAAAATTGTATCGATTGATCCATGGGGCGGGAATGTTCAAGAAGAATTTAAAAATTACCTCGATCGAGGTATTGATATTAGGCCATCTATCGCCGTGACCACAGCTCATCTGACGATTCCAGAATTGGTTGAAGCGATTGATAAAGGCAGACTTAAAATTGATGGAAAAATTATTTCTTCCAAAAAAGATATTAAAGTAACCAAGGTGGCGATTGAGCCAGTTTGGTATTTGCCGGCGATTGCTCGCAAATTTAATATTCAAGAAGGGGAGCTTCGAAAAATTCTCTATCAAGAAACCGGGGGGATGTTTCCAGAGCTTGTCACTCGCCCAGATTTAAAAGTACTGCTGCCACCAATTGGCAGCACTACTGCTTATATTTTTGGCAATCCTAAAGATTTGGCCAATCCCAAAATTACGTTAACCTGTCGAGTGCATGATGAATGTAACGGTTCAGATGTTTTTGGCTCGGACATTTGCACTTGTCGTCCTTATCTTACTCATGGAATTGAAGAGTCAGTGAAAACAGCACAAGAGGGCGGTGTCGGGATTGTGGTTTATTTTAGAAAGGAAGGACGAGCTTTAGGTGAGGTGACTAAATTTTTAGTTTACAACGCCAGGAAACGGCAAGAAGGCGGCGATAGTGCTGCTAATTATTTTTATCGCACGGAATGTGTTGCTGGAGTTCAAGACGCTCGCTTTCAGCTTTTTATGCCAGATGTCCTTCATTACTTTGGCATTAAAAAAATTCATAATTTGCATTCAATGTCCAATATGAAATACGACGCCATTGTTGGAAGTGGTATTGAAGTCATCAATCGCCTCTCGATTCCCGACAATCTGATTCCGGCAGATGCTTCCGTTGAGATGGAAGCAAAAAAGGCCGCTGGGTATTTTTCCGTTGAGGGGGGAAAAAAAGAGCATGAGCTTAAAAAAGTTAAAGGGAGAAAACTGGATGAGTAATGAAATTTTTTTTACTCCAGAAACCCGCAATGCTCTTCTTTATCCTGAAATGGTTCGCACCCGTTGTTTAAAAATTTTTGATCTCGCCGATCGAGGCCATACCCATTTTAATTTACATCTAGATAAATTAGAGGATGCCGCTAGTTTTGTGGTCTCTGTGATTAAGAAAAATTATCCTACTTTGAAAATTCCCATTCATTCTAGATTAGGGCATTTTAATATAAAAAGAGATCGAGTGGCCGAGCTTCTTGATATGTTTAAAAATGAAACTAAAGATCCCAAAGAAGTGGCCAGAAAATTTTTTGATCTCATCGTCGTTTCTGTTTTGCTTGATGCTGGTTCAGGAGTTGAATGGAAATATGTAGAAGAAGATACGGGGCTTATTTTGCGCCGTTCAGAGGGTTTGGCAGTGGCCGGCCTTTATATGTTTTTGCAAGGAGATTTTAGTCACGACGGATCCTCTTCTGCTACTTTCTTAGGGCTTAAGAATTTTAGCGCCCAAAAATTAACTGAAGGTATGCAGGTCTCTCAGGCAAATCCATTGGTGGGAACTGAAGGCCGTGCGGCACTTCTTAGATCTCTTGGTAGTACCATTGAAAAGAGAAGTGAGTTTATTAATCAAAGGCCGGGAGGATTAATTGACTATATTGAGGCCAATTTTGGCAAAATTATAAGTGGATCTGATTTGCTCAATTTAATATTAAAAACGCTTGGCCCTATTTGGCCTCTTCGCCTGAATTTAGGCGGCATTAATATGGGTGATACTTGGATTTATTCTCCTTGGGTCTCGGGGGAAAAAATAGATACTGAATGCCTCATTCCTTTTCACAAACTTTCTCAGTGGCTCACTTATTCTTTAGTCGCCCCCTTATCAATGGCAGGAATTGAAGTAAGTCATCTGGATTCACTTACTGGTCTTCCCGAATATCGCAATGGCGGTCTTTTTTTAGACAGCGGAGTGATTAGCTTAAAAGATCCTAATTGGGCGAATGGAACTTATACTCCTTCTGATCTTCTGATTATTGAATGGCGGGCCTTAACTGTTTCTTTGCTCGATAAAATTGCCGTGGAAGTGCAAAACCAGTTGGGATTATCTCCGCAAAATTTTTCCTTGGGGAAAGTGTTAGAAGGCGGAACTTGGTCAGCGGGAAGAGAACTTGCAGCAAAGTATCGAGATGGCCGTCCTCCTTTTGTTATTAATAGCGATGGAACAGTTTTTTAACAGGATAATTCCCATGAAAAAATTAATTTTGATCGAACACCCAGTGGCCCTTCATAAATTGGCGCGTCTTAGAGATAAAGAAACTCAAAGCTCTCAGTTTAGAGATTTGATGGCCGAACTGGCCAGGCTTCTTGCTTATGAGGCCACCAGGGACCTTAAAATGAAAGAAGTGAGTATTGAAACTCCTCTGGCCAAAACATCGGTGAAGATTGTTGAAGATTTTCCCATTGTTATTTCTATTATGCGGGCGGGGAATGGCATGTTAGATGGAATTTTATCTATGCTCCCGAGGGCCTCAGCGGGGCATATTGGGATGTATCGAGATAAATTTATCAATCACACAATTGAATATTTTTTTAGAATGCCAGAGCGTTCTAAAGGGCGAATGGTTTTGCTGGCAGAGCCACTACTGGCAACCGGAGACACTGCCATTGCCAGCATTGATCGCCTGAAACAATTTGGAGTTGGCAAAATTCGCTTGCTTTGTTTAGTTGTCTCTCCCGAGGGCCTTCAAAAATTACATCACATTCACCCCGATGTTGAAGTTTTTGCTCTGGCGCAAGATGCAGGTCTTGATAGTGAGGGAAATTTGTTGCCAGGAATAGGGGATGCGGGTAACAGACTTTATAATACAAAAGATTAGTCGAGAGAATACATGAATGTCATGATCATCGCTTTGGCAGGGGGAAGTGGCTCGGGAAAAACCACTTTTGCAAAATTATTAAAAAAAAAATTAGGTGAGGATCTTTGCTCTATTTTGGGGCAAGACTCCTATTATTTTGATCAAAGTTCTAAATTTGATAAGGATGGAGGTTCTGTTAATTTTGATCACCCTTCAGCACTTGACTTTGAACTAATGGCCAAACACCTTAGGGATTTAAGTTTAAATTTAACAATCAATGTTCCCATTTATGATTTTGCTACTCACAAAAGACAAATAAATGGCGATGTCATGAGGCCTACGCCATTTATTTTAGTAGATGGAACTTTGATTCTCTCTCAAGAGATTTTGCGGCCATTGTTTGATTACAAAGTATTTATCGATGTGAATGAAGAAACTCGTTTTGCTCGTAGATTAAAAAGAGATATGGAAGAAAGAGGAAGATCAGCAGAAGGGGTGAAAGAGCAGTTTTTTAAGCAAGTGGTGCCTATGCATGATACTTATGTGGCCCAGTCTCTGTCATTTGCTGATATGGTCGTTTCGACAGATAATTTTGAACAAAAACTGTCGGAATTAATTTCTTTAATTAAAAAAGATTAAGCTATATTGCCACACTTTAAAAATCCTCAGTACAATACATTGAGTTATATCTATCGGAGTCTATGATGAAATTAATTTTACCGCTTTTAATGATTTTTATTTTTTCCTGTTCAACGCCAGTATCCAAAAAATGGAATGGGTATTCACTTTCCAGTCTTCCTTCGCGCAATATTGTTTTTGAAGCGCCGGGAGATAAGCTGGCCCCCGATGAGATGTGGTTTATTGTAGAAGTTCCCAAAGGCGAAATTCATAAATATGAACTAAGAACAGCTTCAGGCACCCTGATCATGGATCGGGTACAGTGTCCCAGACAAATTGGCGACAGTGGAATTTGGGTGCAGTCTTTTCCTGCTCACTATGGAATTTCTCCTGGAAGACTCAATGTTGATGGCGATCCACTGGATTTATTAGTACTGGGAAATGACGATCTTTACAGCGAGCAAATTGAAAAACGTCAGCAGCAGGCGCAGAGAGTGCGGGTGATTGGATTACTCAAAATGGAAGAGTGTGGGAAAGTGCCTTGCAAGTCTGATAAAGAATGGCTTCAAGATTGGAAAATTTTAGCGGTTGATACGAGAGATCCGCTTTTTAACAAAGTGATAACTACTGATGATCTTTCTAAAAATTTAAAATCGACATTGTCGAATTATTTTTCAAACTATAAAGGCCAGAGTTCATTTGCCGGAAAATTTTATCCCACTACTCGGGCAAATGAATTTTTAAATAAAAAAGAGGCCTTGGATTTTATCGCCAAAAATTTTGTGATTGACGGAGGATTAAATCGCAAAAAAGAAGTGGCAGAATGTCAGGAACTTTATCAAAAAACTTATGAAAAGAAGGAAATGAAGACGGAACTTGATCCTAATTACTTAAACTGTTTGCA
>JAHEZZ010000154.1 GCA_023250815.1 Bdellovibrionales bacterium | reverse complement strand
TTTCAAGATCCAATTTATTCAGATTATACAATGATATGCTTCAAGGCAAATAACTTCGGCGAACATTAAATTTTAGGCCAGCAAGAAGTGACCAGATAAGCGCTTGCATATTACTTTGGGTAATATTTAATTTTGCATACATATCTAACATCGATGGCAAATATTCCTTGCCCGGGCCTTGCATTTCGGCGATTTTAAGGCCATTTCCTTTGACGGGCCTTGGTGTTTTTCCGTGAACGCAAAACGACTCTAGTAAAAAACTATAACTTCTACCGGGAATTAATTCTGGCCTTCCAGTTTTTTTAAATTCGATGGCCTGATCTTCTTGCTCCTGAACTTTAGCATCATAAGCTTCAATATAAGAAAAATAACGCTAGAAAAACTAAAAAAAATTAAAACCCAGACCTCGATAAGTGGGCGCCTGCCCGATGATTTTTCCCGCCCGAACTAAGATCACTTCGTTAAATCGCTCCATCACCTCGCCCGCCTTTGCCGGCCGACAAATAACTGGATCACCCAAATTAAATTTTTGCTCAGAATTATTTATAAAAGGGGTTTGTACTTCGCCAAAATTTTCAGAAGAAATAACTTTCAGATTTTTTGGCAAATGAATTTCTGGAGATTTATTTTTGTCAGTTTCGCCGCTGCTGATAAAGCCACCAGATTGACAAAGCACCATCTGCTCACTTGGAAAACGAGTGATGGGCAAAAGAAAAAACTGAGCAGCGAAGGTATGACAATTAGAATATTTATCAAAGAGATGAGAGTGCAAAAGTCCAGAGCCTGCGGTCACTTCTGATAAAGGGTCATGCACTCCCGAGTCAATGCTGCCTGTTCCCGCCCCATTTATAAATTCTACAGTGAGGGACTTATCCTGCAAGATTTTTTGAAATTGCAAGCGCTCTTTTTTAACCGAAAGAATAGATATTTTGCGAATCCACTCTTTAATTTTTTGAATTAAAATAAATTCATCGGCACGATCTGGAAGCCCCGCAATCTGAGCGTCGTAATGAAGAAGGCCAGTCAATTTTAAATTGGGATAGTCGCTAAGTTGCTCCAATCTTTTAGAAAAATCAGCGGCCGATAAAATGGACGAACGACGAACTCCTAAATGCAGGCCAAAAATTTTCAAGGAAGCATCACAGTCAAGACAAATATCAAGTTTACTGCTTGAAATTTTACTCCAAGCATTTGCCGCCCAGGAAAAATGGCAACTGTGATCAAAGGCAAGAACACATCGCCCCCCGGCAGTTTGAATTTGCAAAACTTTTTTTAGATCATCCAAAGAGGAAGTCGGATAGGCCACCAGCAAATCTTTATGGCCTTCCCCAAAAAGCGCCAAGGCCTCATCTACACTAAAGCACATCAGCCCTTGATAAGTTGACGATCCTATTTTTAGCGCATGATGAATAAGATAAGGCACCCGTAAAGATTTAGTCGCTAATCGCAATTTTTTTTGAGTGCTATCGGAAATTTTTTTGAGGGCCAAAACATTGGCCTCAAATTGATCAAGATCGACAAACATCGCTGGGAGTTTTATCCCTTTTGCTAATTCTTGCCAATCACTGTAGGAAAAATGTCGAAGAAGTTTATTCATGTTTATTGGTAACACCTAATTTTTTCCAAGATTTAGAGGCCTCACCTTCTAGTCTTAAACCGTAGAAAGCAAATTTAAAGAAAGATAATAATCCTTTGCCAAAATAATTTTCAGTCATCTTAGAAAAAAGAAAATACTTTTGCTTTGTATAAGGATACCAATTGGCCTCAATTTTAGAACTATTGCCGTCAATTAAAATAGATTTAATATTGGAAAAAGATTCCAGGCCCCAACGCCCTTTATAACGTCCAAAACCACTCATCTTTGTTCCACCAAAAGGCAAATGATGATTGCCTTCAGTTAACATCACGTTGTTAATCGAAACATTTCCAGTTTTAAGCAGACGGGCCACTCGGAGACAGCGATTTTTATCAGCGCTCCAAACCGAGGCCGAAAGCCCATACTGAGATTGATTACACAGATGAATAACTTCCCCTTCGTCGCTAAATTTAATAACTGGTAATAATGGGCCAAAAGTTTCTTCTTTCCATACTGATAAATCTTCCAATTCTCCCTCAATTATCATCGGAGGAATAACAGGATTTTTACCGTCCCACTGGGCACTGTGAATAGCGACACCCTTGGCCTTCATTTCGTCGTACTGTCGTTTTATAATGGCAACTTGTAAGGGCGTCGTCATTGCCCCAATATCGCAAGAACCATCTTTATCACTGCCTAAAGTTAGTCCCGCTGATTTCCTTTTTAATAGTTTCATAAACTCAGGGTATATTTTTTCATGAACATAAAGATTTTCCACCGAAGTACACGATTGGCCAGTATTGGTCATTGCCCCCCAAAGAGCACCGGCCACTGCCCGATCGATATTGGCATCTGAAAAAACAATCATGGGATCTTTTCCACCTAATTCTAATTCTACAGGAATAAGTTTTTCAGAAGCGGCCTTCATAATGGCCTTTCCAGTTCCTACTGAGCCAGTGAAAAATATTTTATCTGGGCCTTCTAAAATTAACTGCGCCCCTTTTTTTCCATCGCCATAAACCACTTGCACCCACTCAAGAGAAATTCCTGCCTCCTGCAAAATTTCCTCTACTAGGCCTTTCATCGGAGTGTATTCAGATGGTTTAAAAATAGTGGCATTTCCGCAAACAAAAGAAGTCGTGATCGGGGTAAGAGCTTGATAAAAAGGATAATTCCAAGGAGAAATAACTAAAATTACTCCCATCGGATCATAAACTACTTGAGATTTTTTTCCCATCAAAGCAAGCGGTGTAGAAATTTTTTGATCTTTTAAAAATTGATAGGCCTTTTGCTCAATAAATTGCAAGTGATCAAGCACAGGATAAATTTCGCTGGCCAAGGCATCTAAGCGACTTTTTTTAGTTTCCGCTAAAATACGGTCGATAATATATTCTTTTTTATGCAAAATAATTTGGCGAAGATTATTGACGATATTTATTCTCTCTTTGAGTGATAAATTTTTAATATGAATAGCTGATTCCCGGGCCCGTTTAAAAATAAGGCCGACAGGTTCCTTCGAAATTTTGTCCTCTTCCATGGCCCACTCCTGGTGATTTTCCATTTGCGCATTCCATTCTATTTTTTTTAAAACTTCTCCCCGACTTGCTTCTTTACTATCTAAATCAGAATAATAGAGGGTGAGAATAAGGCCCTTAAGTCCAATATAAAGCAGGCGAAAAGGTTCCTGGAAAATAATGGGAATTTTTTGATATTCATCAACCATTTTCATTAAAATACGCAAAAAGACTGTCGGAGTGCATGCTAAAATCGGCAATAAAATTTTTAGCCCATCGAGATCATTTTTAACTAAATAATCGAGCATGCGATCAATAGTTATTTCACCTTGTATGCGTTGAAACTGAATTTCAAATGAGGGAAATTCATTATCTCCGGGGATGATAACATTTCCAAGTTTAATGACTCCCCTAATCCCCTTCACTCCTAAATGTTTACTCATGCATTCCTCTTAAGTGCCTCGACAATTTCTTTTGAAGCTTTGTAGGCCAAGGCCATAATAGTTAGAGAGGGATTAATTCCTGGAGCATTGGGGAAAATGCTGGAGTCAACAGCAAACATTCGTTTGGAACCGTGAATTAAGAAATCCGGGGCAACCACACTGCTTTTCTGACTGACACCCATATTAAGCCCACCCATTAAGTGCAATCCAATTCTAAATTTACCGCGAATAATTTCTTTCGCTCCTGTTGATTTAAAAATATTGTCAATTGCTTCTAAACCTTTTTTTTCGCGACTGAGATCTTCCTCATTAAGTGTTTTTATGACTTTAAATTTTCCCGGGCGAAGCATGCGTATTTCTCCAGGGTTGCTGTCTCTTATGGCCACTTCAACACAGGCCATATGAGTGATCATCTTCATTCTTTTGAGATGTTTTGCTGCCAGTCCTTCAAGTAACATGGCAATAGCGACAGGCGGAGCAAAAACATTTTCTAATTTAAAACCATTCTTTCTAAAGTTAGGATCGGCCGATTTAAAAGATTGCAGCGGGCCCTTTTGAGCATTGATTTTTTTATCGTAGATAGCTAAGCACATACTTTGTGGGTGAGTGTAAAAATTTTTTCCTAGCGCCGGAAGATTTTTTAGCAAACCAGAATTGAGTAGGATTTTACTATTTCCAATCGCCCCACCAGCAAAAACTACCCGCAGTCCTTTAAATGTTTTTTTCTCACCAAAGCGGTTTTCCCCTCTTACTTCAACCATTGTCTCCGATTCTTTAATATCGAAAACTTCAAAACGAGAAAGCAAATTTAATCCCAAATCAAGGGCCTTTGGAATGGCAGTGATATCAGAACTCTGTTTACTGCCAATGCGACAACCAGAAAGACATTCAATACAGTCATTGCCTTTTTCAAAACGACAATCCTTTTGTGCGCGGGTGAGAACATCACATATATAATTGTTATTTTTAAAACCTTGTTCAAAAATTTCAGCATTGCCATTTTTATACTCTAAGGGAATTTTTTGATGAATGATTTTCTCTTCTGCCATTTGGTACCAAGGGGCCATTTTAGAAACAGAAAAAAAATCCACTCCAGAATTTTCCTTCCAAGAATCAAGGGCACTTTGGTCAAAACGATCAAGCAGTGCTTGATTGACAATACTTCCTCCACCAACTGCCTTGGGCCGTAAAATGGCCAAAGAAGCATCGCTATTGAGTTCAATTCCCCCGCCCCAATAAAGTCTGGCATTGGCGTCTATTTCTTTTTGTGGGTATTGGCCATTTGGGAAATACTCACCGGCCTCAAGTAACAAAACACTGGCCCCCAAAGTTACTGCTTCCAAGGCCACTCTTGGCCCTGCAACCCCTGCTCCTATAATAATTAAATCAAAGGTATTTCTACCTAGCTGGTGGATATTTTTGGACATAAGGACATTGTCCTCTGTCTTCTTATTTTAATCAAAAATTTATTTTAACCGGCCCAGGAATCTGGGCACATCTAAAATTCACCAGTACAAATAAATTTAAGAGCGCGACGAAGAGGTTCAGCAGCTCCCCATAAAAGTTGATCACCAACAGTAAAGATATTGAGGTAATTCCCCCCTAATTTCATTTTTCTGGCCCGACCGACAGCGATTTTTAAAGTCCCGCTCACATTTTTTGGAGTAAGATTATTAAGCGTATCTTCTTTTTTATTTTCCACCCAATGAAACCACTCAGGGGCATTTTTAAGAGAGCATTCAATTTCACTGAGTGAAATATCTTTTTTAAGTTTCAAAGTAAGTCCCTGAGCGTGGCAACGAAGAGAACCGACACGCACACAAGTACCATCAACCAGCAGAGAATTTTTTGCACCTAAAATTTTATTTGCCTCAACTGCTCCTTTCCATTCTTCCTTGCTCTGCCCTTCTTCTCCTTCGCTATCAATAAAAGGAAGCAAATTAAGTGCTAAAGGATGGCCAAAATTTTCCTTTGGAAAATCTTGATGTTGAAATAATTCAGTAGATTTTTTTTCTAAGGCCAGAGCATCAACTGCAGTATTTTGCAAATCGCTCTGCAGGTTCCAAGCAAGATAACTCATTTGTGCTAATAGCTCTTTCATATGAAGAGCTCCGGCCCCCGAGGCCGCCTGATATGTCATGGAAGAAACCCATTCCACTAAATTTTCTTTCAGTAATCCATTAATCGCCATTAACATTAAACTGACAGTACAGTTGGCGCCAATAAAATCTTTTCCACCACCCAAAAAATATTTTTTAATTAAATTATTGTTAATGGGATCAAGAACAATACAAGCATGATCTTTTAGTCGCAGGGCCGAAGCAGCATCAATCCAGTACCCCTTCCATCCCAGTGATCTGAGTTTGGGGAATATTTTTTGAGTATAATCCCCCCCTTGAGTG
>JAHEZZ010000153.1 GCA_023250815.1 Bdellovibrionales bacterium | reverse complement strand
AGTTGATAACGCCAATTGCAATGGAGAAGAGCTTGCGTTTTGCGGTACGCGAAGGCGGCAGGACGATTGGTGCTGGTACTGTTGCTGAGATTTTAGATTAATTTTGAGATAAATATATTGACAATTGAGGCTCAAAAAAATATTAAACTGATTCAATTTTATTAGGAAAGAGAAATGAAGGCAATAAGGCTAAGAATTAAATTAAGAGCTTACGACCATAAACTTCTTGATAATTCTGTAAATGAAATTGTCCAGACAGCAAAAGAAACTGGAGCTAGAGTTGCGGGCCCAATTCCCCTTCCTACGGAAATTAATAAATTCACAGTTCTCAGATCTCCTCATGTGGACAAAAAATCTAGAGAACAGTTTGAAATGAGAACTCATAAGAGGCTGATTGATATTCTTGAACCAACCCAACAAACAGTTGATAGTCTAATGAAGTTAGATTTGTCGGCTGGTGTAGATGTCGAAATCAAGTATTAATCGAAAATATTAAAGCATACATCCCTAAGAATAGGGTGATGATGTGGAGGAAAAATGACTGAAAAAGTAAGTCTTGAAGCTTTTGTTGGAAAAAAAGCTGGCATGACTAGAATCTTCGATGAAAATGGAAATCATATTCCGGTAACTGTTATAGAATTAATCCCAAATAAAATCTCACAAGTTAAAACAAAAGAAAAAGATGGTTATGAAGCTTATCAACTTTCTTATTCGCCAAAGCGAGAAAAGCTTGTATCGTCGCCAATAAAAGGCCACTTGAAAAAAGCAAATATACTTGAAGCTCTTTGCCAGTCGTCAGAGATTGAAACTGAGAATGTAAAGGCAGAAAATCTTGGGAAAGTTTTATCTTACGATAATTTTTCCGCTCAGACCTACATTGATGTAACTGGAGCAACCAAGGGTAAAGGAACCCAAGGCGTTATTCGTCGCTATGGATTTAGGGGGGGGCCAGCTACTCACGGTTCGCATTTTCATAGGAGACCTGGTTCAATTGGCTGCAGAGCAACCCCAGCTCGCGTTTTTGCTGGCAAAAAAATGCCAGGACATATGGGGACAACAAAAAACACTACGCAAAATTTAGTTGTTGTAGAAAAAAATGAAGAAAAAGGCTATATGTTAATCAAGGGTTCAGTTCCTGGATCAAAAAATAGTTTAGTGACAATTAGAAAAGCGGTAAAAAAATAGTTGAGGTTTAAGATGAGCGAAGTTCAATTACATAATCCAAAATTTGAGGTTTCTGGTAAATTAAAAACAGAAATTGATTTAGGGAAAGAAAATATTAGTGAGGGTTGTGTTCATCAAGTTGTTAGATCTTTACTTTTATCTCGACGCCAGGGGAATGCTTCAACAAAAGGAAAGTCTGAAGTTCGTGGTGGAGGAAAAAAGCCTTTTAAGCAGAAAGGGACAGGTAGGGCGAGGCAAGGTTCAAATCGTTCTCCTCTAATGCCTGGTGGTGGTACTGTTTTTGGCCCAAAGCCAAGATCATATGAATTAAAAATGAATAAAAAAGTAATGCTTAAAGCGGTTCATTCTATTTTGGCCGATAAATTTAATGCTGGTAAACTTATTGTCGTTGAAAAATTTCAGAGCACAGGAAAAACAAAAGATGCTTTTAAAAATTTAAACGAAAGAGGTTTTTTGCCTGCGCTAGTTGTTTGCTCAGACGGCGACTCAAAAATGTTAAGAGCTGTAAAAAATATTAAAAATGCAAAAGCTTTGACGGTTGAAGGTTTTAGTGTTCTTGAAGCCGTAAGATTTGAAAATTTGTTAATTGAAAAATCAGCTTTCGAAAAGTTAATTACTAAAATAGGACAATGATTATGATACAAGTGAATACTGTAATTTTAAAGCCTGTAATTTCTGAAAAAACAACAGATTTAGGAGAGAAGCTTAATCGCTATGGCTTTCTTGTTACTTTAAAGTCCAATAAGCATCAAATTAAAAATGCAGTTGAAAAAATGTATGATGTTAGAGTCATTAAAGTTTGGACGAGTGTTCGTGCAGGTAGAAATAAAAGATCAGGGGCTTTTGTAAAAAAATTATCTCATACCAAGAGAGCATATATTCAACTTGCGGAAGGGCAAAAAATAGAGTTTTTTAAGGGTGTTTGATAAATACAAATTTGCTTAAGAGGAATTATTATGACGATAAAAAAATATAAACCAACGACACCTTCACTAAGAGAAATGGCGGTATTGGATAGCAGTGAGATTACAAAAAATGTAAAAGTAATAAAGTCCTTAACGACGAGCCAGAAGTCGACTGGTGGCAGAAACAGCTCGGGGCGAATGACTGTGCGCCACAGGGGTGGTGGAGCGAAGCAAAAATATAGAATTGTTGATTTTAAAAGAGGAAAACTAAATGTTCCTGCCAGAGTTGTAGCTATACACTATGATCCAAATAGAACTTGCAATTTAGCACTTCTCAGTTATTTAGACGGTGAAAAAGATTATATTTTAGCCCCACTTGGGTTAGTTGTTGGTGACTCCGTTATATCTTCCAATGATGCAGATATTAAGGCTGGAAATGCAAAGCCTCTTAGCGAAATTCCCGTAGGTACATTGGTTCATAATGTTGAATTAAGTCCTGGGGCTGGTGGTCAGATTGCTCGCTCCGCAGGATCCTATGTTCAAGTTATGGCAAAGGAAGGGGATTTTGTACTTCTTCGTATGCCCTCGGGTGAACTTCGAAAAGTAAAGCAAGTTTGTAAAGCAACAATTGGACAAATTGGAAATTTAGATCACGAAAAAAGAAATATTGGAAAGGCAGGAAAGAGAAGACATATGGGTTTTCGCCCAGCTGTAAGGGGAGTTGTAATGAATCCAGTTGATCATCCACATGGCGGTGGTGAAGGTAAAACATCTGGTGGTCGGCATCCTGTAACGCCATGGGGCCTTCCTACTCGCGGGTACAAAACAAGAAAAAATAAGCGGACGAATGCGTTTATTGTAAGAAGAAGAAAATAGGATAATTAATAGAGGTATTTATGGCTAGATCAGTAAAGAAGGGACCGTTTGTAGATAAACATTTGTTTGTAAAGGTGATGGCCCTTCAAGATGATAAACAAAAAGCTGGAAAGGTGATTAAAACTTGGTCAAGAAGATCGACAATCGTTCCTGAGTTTATTGGATTAACTTTTGCTGTTCATAATGGTAAAAAATTTATTCCTGTGTATATCACCGACAATATGATTGGCCATAAATTGGGTGAGTTTGCCTTGACTAGAACCTTCTTGGGTCATAGTGGCGCTGGAGATAAAAAAGCGAAAGAGGGCGGAGCCTCTCCGGGCTCGGCACCAGCTTCAGCAGCGACACCCGCAGCGGCAGCTCAAAAATAATTTTTTAGAAATGAGGTAGGCGATGTCAGTAACAGTAAAAGCA
This sequence comes from Bdellovibrionales bacterium, assembly GCA_023250815.1. Taxonomy (GTDB): domain Bacteria; phylum Bdellovibrionota; class Bacteriovoracia; order Bacteriovoracales; family Bacteriovoracaceae; genus JAHEZZ01. The sequence continues at coordinate 2,601 of JAHEZZ010000153.1, read as the reverse complement.
AATAATTTAGGGATAGCACCCCGTAAAATAAAGATGGTGTGTGATCTTGTACGGGCTAAAAAAGTATCTGAGGCCTTAAAAATTTTAAGATTTTGCGAAAAGCGAGAAATTGCTTTGGCCATGACAAAATTAATTAACAGTGGCTTAGCGATTGCTGCAGATTCAAAAAAATATGATTTGGAAAATCTCGTAGTTTCTTCTGTGTATGCAAATCCAGGAGCTACTTTAAAGCGTATTATGCCCAGAGCACAGGGTAGGGCTTATAGAATTAGAAAAAGAACGAGCCATCTTACAGTTGAGTTGAAGGAAAATTAATTAAAAAAAGATAAAGTGGGGATATTTTAATGGGACAAAAAGTACATCCGTTTGGCTTCAGACTTGGCTATATTAAAACTTGGCATTCTACCTGGTACGCCAAGCAGGGGTATGCAAATTTATTTCACGAAGATCTTGCCATTAGGAAATATATTGAAACCAGCATGAAAAATGCTGCTGTTTCAAAGATTGAAATTTCGAGAACGTCTGATCAAATAAAGGTAACTGTTTTCACCGCAAAGCCAGGTGTTGCTATTGGCAAAAAAGGGACTGGTATTGATAAAATTCGAAATGACATTAAAAAATTAACTAAGGGAAATTTAATTTTCAATATTTCAGAAGTTAAAAGACCTGATGCTGATGCAAAATTAATCGCTGAAAATATTGCGCAACAGCTTGAAAAAAGAGTTGCCTTTCGGAGAGCGATGAAGAAGGTCATGCAATCTGCATTTCGAGCAGGTGTTAAGGGAATAAAAGTGAGAACCTCTGGACGCTTAGGCGGGGCAGAGATGGCCCGAACTGAAGGTTATGCGGAGAGAAAAGTTCCGCTACACACACTTAGAGCTGATATTGATTATAATACAGCTGAAGCTCATACAACTTATGGAGTTATTGGTGTGAAAGTGTGGGTTTATAAAGGTGAGATATACATATAAATGTAGTTTGATTAGGGGTAGACAATGCTAAGTCCAAAAAAAGTTAAGTGGCGCAAGCACCAAAAGGGAAAGATGAGAGGAACCGCAATAAGGGGTTCTAAGGTAATCTATGGTGATTATGGGCTACAGGCCCTAAGTTGTGGCTATATAACAAATAGACAAATAGAGGCTGCTCGTGTTGCAATCTCGCGATTTGCCAAAAAAGGCGGAAGACTTTGGATAAAAATTTTTCCAGATAAAGTTCTTACGCGAAAACCTCTAGAAGTTAGAATGGGTAATGGTAAGGGTGCTCCTGATTCATGGGTTGCCGTGGTTAAACCGGGAAGAGTGCTTTTTGAAGTTGGAGGACTAGACAAAGTCTCCTCTTATGAGGCATTAAATCTCGCAAAATATAAATTGCCAGTTAAAACAAAGATTGTATCAAAGTAGATTAGGAATTTTTATGAATGAACTTAGTGATTTGATGAAATTAGATAGACCTAGCTTAATTAAAAAAGCTAGTGAACTTAAGGCAGAATTTGTGAGGATGAAGTTTGAGAGCTCCTTGTCTGCAATGGAAAAACCCCATAAGTTTAAAAATCTAAAAAAGAAAATAGCTCAATGTTTAACGGTGTATAATTCTAAGGCTGGGAAGTAACCAATGAAAGCAACAGAAGTAGTTCAATTCAAAAAAAAATTAATTGGTACAGTTGTGAGCGACAAATCTACAAAAACAGTAGTAGTTGTCGTTCATAGAAGATTTAAGGATAAAAAATATAATAAATTTGTAAGTCAGACAAAAAAATATCATGCTCATGACGAGAAAGAATTAGCATCAGCTGGTGACAGGGTTGTAATCATTGAAAGTAAGCCCTTTTCGAAGTTAAAGAAATGGGAATTATTAAACGTATTAAAGTAAATTTAAAGGATAATTTATGATCCAAATGCAAACAAATCTAGAGGTCGCAGATAATTCTGGGGCAAAAATTGTTAGATGTATAAAAGTAATTGGTGGCTCAAAAAAAACTTCTGCGACCATTGGTGATATCATTGTAGTTTCTGTGCAACAGGCAATTCCCAGTGGAAAAATTAAAAAAGGTGAAGTAAAAAAAGGTGTTATTGTGCGAACAAAATTCCCCGTTAGGAGAGACGACGGCTCCTATGTGAGGTTTGATACAAATAGTGTCGTTCTGCTTGGCGGAGACAATGAGCCTTTGGGAACTCGAATATTTGGGCCAGTTGCAAGAGAGTTGAGAAATAAAAATTTTACAAAAATATGTTCACATGCACCAGAGGTTCTTTGAGAGGATTATATGAATAAAATAAAAGTTAATGATGAAGTGCTAGTTATTTCTGGAAAAAACAAGGGCAAGAAAGGCAAGATTAAAAAAATTTTTTTAGATAAAAATTTGGTTATTGTCGAGGGTATTAATTCTTTTAAAAAAGCGATGAGACCCAGCCAGGAAAATCCAGCAGGTGGATACGTAGAGAAAGAGTTACCTTTTCACGTAAGCAATGTTGCACTCTATAGTCAGAAGGCAAAATCAGCATCACGGGTTGGTTTTAAAATTTTAAATGGAAAAAAAGTTAGATTTTTAAAAAAATGTGGGTCTTTAATCTAGTTTGAAAAGGATAAAGTTGTTATGAGCAG
>JAHEZZ010000152.1 GCA_023250815.1 Bdellovibrionales bacterium | reverse complement strand
TTCTATTTGGTCACATGCTTATAAAATTATCGAAGGTGTTTATCAAACAGGTGCCCAAGAACAACTTTATATTGAACCCAATGCCATGATCGCAAATTTTGAAAAGAATAATGGACTGACTATTTGGGGAAGTATGCAATGCCCCTATTATATCCATGAAGCACTCATGCCACTTTTTAATTTAGGCCCAGAAAAAATTCGCATTATTCAAATGGAAACAGGTGGAGGATTTGGCGGCAAAGAAGAATTTCCCTCACTGCTTGCAGGACATGCGGGGCTTCTCTCTTATAAATCTGGCCGCCCCGTAAAAATGATTTATTCTCGCTCGGAAGATATGGCCAACACCACTAAACGCCACCCTTCAAAAACTTGGCACAAAACGGCCGTCGATAAAAATGGAAAAATTTTAGCAGTAGAAATTAATTTTAATTTAGATGGCGGCGCCTATCTCACACTTTCAAGTGTCGTTTTATCAAGGGGAGCAATTCATGCAGCTGGCCCCTATTATTGCAACAATGTGAGAGTCAAGGCCCAGGCCTATGCTACAAATAATTTTCCTTATGGTGCTTTTCGTGGGTTCGGTGCTCCTCAAAGTATTTTTGCCATGGAAAGACATTTAGATGTCATTGCCAAAGAATTAAAATTAGATCCCATCATTTTAAGACGTAGAAATTTTCTTCGCTCCCAAGAGCAAACTTCAACCGGACAAACCATTAAGGAACTCGTTGACTTTAACACTTTGATGGACAAGGCCCTAGAAAAATCAAAATACTATGAAAAACTAATGTTCTATCAAAAAGAAAATAAAAATTCCCATCTTAAAAAAGGATTAGGTGTAGCAAGCTTTATGCATGGAGCGGGCTTTACTGGATCCGGCGAAGTATTCTTAGAAAGTGAAGCAGAGATTACCACCACGAAAAACGGCGAAATAGTTTTGCTGGCATCCAGCGTAGAAATGGGCCAAGGAAAAAATACTGTCTTCACTCAAATTGTTTCGGAAGTTTTAAAAATATATCCTACTGATGTAGTTAATCATCGCCCTGACACAAAATTTGTTCCCGACTCAGGGCCAACAGTCGCTTCACGGACTTCGATGGTGGTGGGAAAACTTTTAGAACAAGCGGCCCTTATGGTTCGAGATGAATTGATTAATCAAAAATATCTCAAAGAAAAATACACTCGAGATGATTTTATTAAAGCAATCAAAGAACATTTTAGTAAAAAAGGCGAATTGAAAAAGAAGGCGAAATATCAAGCCCCTCCCAATGTTCACTGGGATGATGAAAAATATCAAGGGGACGCTTATGCCACCTATGCTTGGGCAGTTTATGTTTCAGAAGTTGAAGTCAATACCTTAACATATGAAAGTAAAGTTCTTAACTTTTATGCAATCAACGAAGTTGGCAAAGTGCTCAATCACACTTTGGCCGCTGGACAAATCGAAGGGGGAATCGTGCAAGCAATTGGCATGGCCCTCTATGAAAAAGTGCAATATAAAAATGGAGTAATGGTTAACAATCAAATGACCAATTATATTATTCCAACCTCTCTAGATGTCCCCCATATTGAAGTTTACTTTGAAGAATGGAATAAAAACTTTGGGCCAAGCGGTGCTAAAGGTATAGGGGAACTTCCAATGGATGGGCCAGGGCCATCAACACTAAATGCCATTATGAATGCCTGTGATATAAATGCCACGACAATTCCTCTTTTGCCAGAAGACATGATGAAACTTATGGAGGCCCGATGATACAAATTGAGGTAACTCTGAATTCAAAAAAAATAAAACTCAAAGGGCATCCGATGGAAAGGCTTCTCGATAGCATCAGAAATACCGGAGCAATTGGAACCAAAGAAGGATGCGGGGAAGGAGAATGCGGGGCCTGTTCGATCTTACTAGATGGAAAGCTGGTAAATTCTTGCCTCATTCCACTTGCCCAAGTTGAAGCATGTGAAATAATCACAGTTGAAGGACTCGCTGAAGGCAAAAAACTCAATTCTCTTCAACAAAGCTTTTTGCAATGTGGAGGTGCCCAGTGCGGAATTTGTACACCGGGCATGCTAATTGCTTCAACTTATCTTTTAAACAAATTTCCCATACCCTCTCGAGAAGAAATTAAAGAAGGACTTGCGGGAAATTTTTGTCGATGCACTGGACACACTAAAATAATTGAGTCAATTGAAAACTTAAATAAGAAGGGATGTCATTATGAAGGCGTATGTTCCAAATTATAATTTAATATGCCCTACAAATTTAAATCAGGCCTTAAATATTCTTTCTGAAAAAAAAGTAAAACTATTTGCAGGAGGAACTGACCTTATGGTTTTATTTGAAACTGGAAAACTGACCGAAGGTGAATATTTAAGTCTGCATGCCATTTCCGAGTTAAAAGGTATCTCTGAAAATAACAATGAAATATTAATTGGGTCGCTCACAACCTACAACGAGATAAAAGAAAGTTTAATTATTCAAAATAATTTTCCACTTTTAATTTCTGCGGCCAAGGTCACAGGGGCAATTGCTATTCAAAACCGAGGAACGATAGGAGGAAACATCGCCAACGCTTCACCTGCCGCCGATACTCCTCCGGCCCTACTTTGTTATGAAGCAAAAATCACTGTCAAAAATAAAAAAGAAGAAAGAAAAATTGATCTTTCAAAATTTTATCTGGATTACAAGAAATTAGATCTGGCGCCAAATGAAATTATTACTTGTATTCACCTCCCGAAAAAGAAAATTGAAGGAAATGAATATTCTTTTTATCACAAAGTCGGAACGAGAGAAGGCCAGGCCATAAGTAAAGTCTGCTTTTCCTTAAGAGTCATAATAAAAAATAAAATTATTAATTATTTTAAATTAGGACTTGGCTCTGTTTCTCCCACAACTATTCTGGCCATTCAAACTGAAAAACTTATGGCCGGTGAAATGTTAACAAAAGTATTGATTAAAAAGGCGCAAAATGAAATTCTAAAAGATATTTCACCAATCGATGATATAAGATCAAGTGCTAAGTACCGAAAAAAAATAACTCAAAATTTAATTGGCCATTACCTCGAACTTATTCTTAAGGAAAATAGTTATAAATGAATTGGGTCAATACACTCTATAAATTATGGCAATCTAAAATGACCTTTGCCATGGTAACGATCATTGATACTGGTGGATCAAATCCAAGAGACACTGGCACTCGTATGTTTATTTTAGAAAATGGCGAACAAGAGGGCACCATTGGTGGTGGCCAGCTCGAAGAAGACTGCAAAAAACTTGCAAAAGAATCAATCCTCACAAAAAAAATAATCCGCACCAATATCCCATTAGGTGCAAAATCTGGGCAATGCTGTGGTGGCGTCGTTGAAATATTAGTTGAACATTTTAATTCTGGGCCAACCCTTTATATCTTTGGAGCAGGCCATGTGGGATCAGCGATTTCAAATTTATTATCTGAAACTCCTTTTAATTCTTTAGTTATTGATGAAAGAGACGAGTGGATTTTTAAAATTAATGGCCCCAAGAGAAAACAGAACCCATTAGAATTTATCGAGCAAAAAATATTTTCGAGTGATGATTATATTGCTATTATGACTCATTCCCATGAACTTGACTTAGAAATTATTTCACGCTTACTTAAAAAAAATATAAAATATTTGGGACTCATCGGTTCAGAAAATAAGTGGATACGATTTAAAAAAGAATTAAAAAACATCTATCATGATGATGATATAAAAAAAGTTCACTGCCCGATCGGACTGCCTATCGGGGGAAAAGCTCCACATGAAATAGCCATTTCTATAGCATCTGAGATTTTACAAATTTATTATGGACAAAAATAAATCACTTGTACTTATTTTAGGAGCGGGGAACGCCAAAAGAATGGGTTTCCCCAAGGGACTTTTTATTTTTCAAAGTAAAGAGTTAATAAGATGGCATATTGAAATGTGCGATCATCTTAATTTAGATTATAGAGTGATTTTAAATAGCGAAAATCAAAAACAATATATGGGTATTATTTCTGATCGTAAAATTTTAATTAATCATAAAGTGGATGAAGGCCCGATAAGTTCAGTTAAAATTGGATTAGAATATGGGATTACTAACAATTTTTTTGAGTTTTATATCTTACCGATAGATACTTTCCCCTTAAAATTTGAAACCATCATCAAACTTCAACGAGAAAAAAATGACCTGACAATACCTTCTTTTGACAATCGCTTAGGTCACCCTCCCAAACTATCACAAAAAATGGCAATACTTTTTTTATCTGAATTGTCACATATAAAAAGGCTGGATTATTTCTTTAAACAACAAGAAAAAAAGATTTGCCTAGTTGATGATGCCCATATTTTAAGTAATCAAAATACAACAAATGTCTGCTCATCATAAATTTTTCCATTAACAACAAGCTCTAAGCGATGCTTGCCTTTAAAATATTTTCGGGTGGTCATTTTTTTCAAAGATAACTTTTTTATAAGAGTTAAGTCTTTGCTTGTTTCCTTCTCGTAAATCTTAAAAACTTTTTTTCCTTCACCAAAAGTCTGTCTAATAAAATAAAGAATTATATCAATTCTAATTAATGATTTCTTTGCTATTTTAATATCAACAGAATAATTTAGTGGATTATAAAGTTTTATCTTCTTTTTATGCAATTTTAATTTTGCTTTTATCGAAATATTTTTAATCCCAACAATCTTCAGCGCCTCTGAATTTTGCGTTTTGAGCATATTTCGAAGAGCATGTTTAATAATCCAATTGGTATGAGGACTAATCCCCCACCATCTTTTACAAGTCTCAATTAAAAGTTTGGGATGATCTTTTCCAATGTCATTAAGATGATTAGCAACACTTTTTCTGACATACAATTCAGGATCATTTTTTAATTTTTCTAAAATCTGAAAATTAATTTGGGGATCTTGAATGAAGTCGGGAATTTTTATTCCCCATGGAAGCCGAGGCCTCAGTCCCTCACTTGATAACCGCCTTAAGTGAAAATTAGAATGAGTTGACCAATTTATCATTTGCTCCAAAACTTTTTTAGGATTTATTTTATACAAATGGCGTATAGCAAATTCAGCGGTAGAAAATTGGGTAAATAATCCCAAGGCAAATAAAGAATCTTCTAAATAAAGATGGTCACTCGGTGCAAATAATTCTACGAAAGTGGGAAAACAAAATGCCGGAAGTCCACTAAATTGCGGAGCAATTTTTTGTAATTCTTTTAAACTCTCAGGATAATTTTTTGGCAAAGATTCAAAAAGTGCAATCGCAACAACACCCCAGCGACCTTTGAGTTCTAAAGAATTGAGAATCTTTTGCGAAACATGGGCCTCAAATTTTTTTCGATTAAACGTTGCAACATCCTTCTCCAATGCATCTGCCAATTGATCCAAAAATTTTTGATTGATAGAATGTTTTAAAAGTTCGGCCATAAAGAGAAAAATTATAGACAAATTTTAGGCCTTTAAGTAGATTTTTCTTTCATATATTTCATCGGACTGTGGCGCAGTAGTAGCGCGCTTGCTTGGGGTGCAAGAGGTCGCAGGTTCAATTCCTGTCAGTCCGACCATTTCCTACAACATACCCACCAACGACCTCTAAAACCCCGGCCTTTAATGGCAGTGGCAGAATACTTTTATAATCTTGGATTTTTTTTAGAAAACGGTGTTTTTGATTAAAAGAAAGAATGGCCCCGCCGCTTAAAATCGAGGCCGATTTGTTTTGAATTTTTTCGTCTGATTCTTTTTCTGTATAGGGCGTCCAATATCCTACCTTTGCGCCAGTTGGAGATATTGAAATGGCCGAAATAAGTTTATGAAGCAGCCGCTTTAGTGTCGCCGGATTGGCCCTGCTTTTAAGTTTCTTAACCGCTTCTGCATTAGACCTCTTTCATAACCCCATTTTTGCCTGTTGATGTTTATTAAAAATTGAGGCGATGATCACAAATCTCAGGCCAAATCTTTTTTTTCTGTTGCGATATTTCTCGGCAATAATTCGGAATCTTTTTATTTCA
>JAHEZZ010000029.1 GCA_023250815.1 Bdellovibrionales bacterium | reverse complement strand
CAAATTGGGCATCCCAGGCATCTGCGGCATACCGGGAAATCCCCCTTTCATCATTTGCGAAAGGCCGCCCATCATTTTTTCCATTTGGCGAAATTTATTAAGAAAATCTTTTACATGAGTTTCATTATTTCCCGAACCTTTGGCAATTCGAGCAATTCGAGTGTCCTTAATTATTTTATAGTCTTGACGCTCCTCTTTGGTCATCGATGAAATGATAACTTGCATCCGCCCCATTTCTTTTTCAGCAGGCGCCAAATCTCCCACCTGACGGAGCATGCCACCCATACCGGGAATCATTTTTAAAATACTTCCCATGGAACCCAAATTTTGCATCATTTTCATTTGCTTCATAAAATCATCAACAGTGAAACGTCCCTTTTCTAAATTCTTCATCATATTTTCGGCGTCTTTTTCATTCACTACTTCTTGCGCTTTTTCCACTAAAGACACGACGTCGCCCATATCTAAAATTCGCCCGGCCAAACGATCAGGATGAAAAAGCTCCAAGTCCTTCATTTTTTCGCCCATCGAAATATAGCGAATCGGAACACCTGTCACAAAACGAATGGAGAGGGCCGCTCCTCCTTTGGCATCGGAATCCATTTTAGAGAGAGTCACCCCAGTGAGGGCCACTGATTCATGAAAAGTTTTAGAAACATTAACCGCCTCTTGTCCAGTCATGGCATCGGCGACCATAAGTACTTCTGGACGATAAGAATCCAAAGCGGCCCGAATCTCCTTAAGCTCTTGCATAAGCTCATTATCAACGTGCAAGCGGCCAGCAGTGTCGACAATAACCACATCAAACTTATTTTCACCGGCATATTCCATGGCCATTTTCGCCAATTTCACCGGGCCTAATTGCAAATTAGAATCAAAGCACTCCACCTCAACTTGACGGGCCAAAGTTTGCAGCTGTTCTTTGGCCGCCGGACGAAAGGTGTCGCAAGGAACTAATAATACCTTTTTATTTTTTTTATTTTTTAAATGGAAGGCAAGTTTTCCTGAAAAGGTAGTTTTTCCTTGGCCATTGAGCCCTACCACCATTATTGGAATAGGCCCGGGGCGATTGAAATCCAATTCTTCATTGGCCTCCCCCATCACTTTGCACAATTCTTGATGGACGATTTTGACAAATTGTTCACCAGGATTCACACCCCTAATAACTTTTTCGCCAAGCGCCTGTTCTTTAACTTTTTGAATAAAGTCCCGAACAACTTTAAAATTGACATCTGCTTCAAGTAAAGCAGTTCGCACTTTGGCCAATGCTTCTTCGATATTGTGCTCGGATATTTTTGATTTACCCTGTAGGGATTTGAAGGCATCTGAAAACTTTTCACTAAGTACGTCAAACACAACGACCTCTCACTTTTTAATTTGTCTTTAAATTACCTGATGGTGACAAAAAGATCAAAGACGATTAAATTGTGCCCCATGCCTCATGACCAAATAACTATAACAGCAAGAGCATTTAGTCCTTTGCTGCAAGAAAAGATTGACCTACTTAAAAGTCGACGCTGCCCGATAAGTTTGGGGTCGGTGAATTTTGACTCGCCTTTAATTTTGGCGCCGATGTCAGCTATTTGTACCGCCCCCTTTCGCCTTTTAATGGAGGATCTCGGAGCTGGCGGAACAGTTTCTGAATTAATTTCTTGTCACGGCATTAATTACAAAAATAAAAAAACTACAGAAATGCTTCGCCTTGATCCCAGAGAAAAAAATGTCGGTCTACAATTATTTGGCGAAGACGGATATGCCATGGGCGAAGCAGCAAAGGTAGCACAGGAATTTGGGGCAAAATTTATCGATATCAATATGGGTTGCCCGGTTAAAAAAGTGGTCACCAAAGGTGGAGGTTCAGCGCTTTTAAGAGAGACCACAAAACTTGCTCCTTTTTTTAATCAGATAAAAAAATCAATTCAAATTCCTCTGACAATAAAAATTCGGGTGGGCTGGGACGATAACTCTCTAAATGCTTCTGAAGTAATTCATATTGCCAAAGAATCGGGAATCGAGTTTGTCGCCATTCACGGTAGAACGAGAGCTCAGGCCTATACCGGGCATGCCAGATGGGATTTTGTGGAAGAGGTTGCTAAAAATTCTCCCCTGCCTGTGATTGGAAACGGCGATTTGCACACCCCTTACTTGGTTCGCCAGAGACTTAGAAAAACGACTTGTCAGGCCTTAATGCTAGGGCGCGGGCCACTTCGAAACCCTTTTATATTTCTTGAAAGTTTAAAAGAAGAAAATGAAGATCTTGAGTTTTTTGGAGCTGATTATTTAGAAGTGATTAAGCGCTATTTCGACTATCTCGTTTTATCCACTGATAACGAGCGCACTATTTCAATCCAGATTAGAAAAATGATGGTGTGGTTTTCGGCCGGTTTTCCCAATGTAACTTATTTTAGAGGGAAAGTTTTTGAACTTTACAATTATCGTGATTCTTTAAACCTTGCAGAAGATTATTTTTTAGGTCTAGAAAAACGCCGCAAATTTTTACCGGAAGATGAGGCGTTCATGGCCGGTGGGCACGGGTAATTATGTCTTTCACTTTCACACGTCCCCTCTTGTCAGGCAAAATAATTAAACGTTATAAACGATTTTTTGCCGACATCATTCTGGACTCAGGTGAAAAAATTGTCGCTCATGTTCCCAATACCGGAAGTATGAAAACTTGCCTGGAAGAAGGATGGCCATGTGTGGTTTCCGATCATCGCGATACTGATCGAAAACTTAAATACACGCTAGAATACACTCATAATAAAAAAAGTTTTATTTTAGTGAACACCAGCATCCCCAATAAATTAATAAAAGAGGCGATTATCCAAGATAAAATCCCTGAACTTTCAGGATACGCCGAAATAATTTCTGAATATAAAGTCGGAAAATCCCGCATCGACTTGCTCCTCAAAGATAAAAAACTTGGAATGTGTTTTGTGGAAATAAAAAATGTGACACTAAAAGAAGAAAATCAAGCGTGCTTTCCCGATGCTCCCACCGAAAGAGGGCAAAAGCATTTGAGGGAATTGATCGATCTCAAACGCCAAGGCCATCGGTCAGTTATTTTCTTTCACATTGGACGCACAGACGTTGAGAGTTTTACTCCGGCAAAAAATATCGACCCTCTCTATGCCCAACTTCTGCAAGAGAGTCATTCACAAGGAGTTGAAATCCTTTGTTATCAAAGTGACTTTTTAAGTCCCAATATTTTTATCAAGAAAAAAATCCCCTACCAAATTTAATATATCAAAATAACTCTTTAATTTATTAGAAAAACCTCGAAAAGATTATGTCGGACTTTTAGGGAGAAATTATGTTTGTCAACATTGTAAAATGTTTTTCTGTTTCCTTGGTACTATTTTTTTCTGCATGGGAAATAAAAGCGGAGACATTTATTTCATACACTGAAGCAATTCATGAAAAGATTGCCCGTGATGCTGAAAATGAAATTAAAAATCAATGTTTAGCATTTGATAATTCAAAAGAAATTGACGAGTGCACGAAAAATTATGCAGACAGAAAAGCAATTCGGGCAAATGCTTTTTATGAAAGAGCATTCGGACGTATACAAAACGATGAAAAATATCCCAATGGCCTAAGAAACACTCTAAAAAAATATTTCGATCTACAAATGGCAGAATATGTAAAAAAACAATGCGGAAGCGATTGTTCATCTGAAAAAGAAAGTGAAATTAAAAACCTGGGAATTTTACGTTTAACCGCATACAACTTAGCGGCCAATAAACTTGAGGGCGAAATCAAAGATAAAAAAGCAAACGATTTTTTTACTTCAGGAGAAGCATTTGATGCCCAAAAATTTAAAAATAAAAATCCCCATTTAGCGGGGATAATGACTGATCTTTGCGACCAATTTAAGGGACAAGATACAAAGCAATTTGACTGCTATAAAAAAAATACAGAAAATGAGCTCACTCAATTACATGAAGTGAGCGTTGACTTCGGACGAGCTGTTAGTGAAACCATTTCACAATCACAGGCCGTTTTATTTTGCAAAAAAAACAATTCGAGCAATAGCTCACGTTGTTTCAGCCCAAACATAAGTTGTGATGAAGTAGAGGGATATTATAAAGGCCTACAAAAATATAAAGAACAAGAAATATCTATTGGCCCAAAGAAAGCGGCAATTAAAAACAAATGTGGAAACTTTCCAACATGGAAAGATGTCATTTTACCTTATAAACAAAAAGGAAAAGATGAAATTGATAAAGTCATTTCCCATCGAGATTATTCGCCGGGCAATAACGCTTATCTTCCTCCTGCTACTGTTGCAACTACAGGCCCAGGAAAAAGCGATAAAGGTATTGGCAATGGTGGCGGTGGCAACAGCGAGAGTGGAAATGGCGACGATAAAAAAGAAGGTCACAAAAAAATGGCCGATGAAAAAGGCAGGCCATGGGGAACTAGCGATGGACTTGCTGCTGGAGCAGGAACTTCTGCTGATGCTAAATGCGATAAAAAAAATCCCGCCGAATGTTTACTCGCTGGAGTTAAAGACTGGGGAGCAAAATACGGAAAAGAACTTGACTGCCCCTATAATAAAGGAGTCTTTGACTGTGGGCCCAAGGATGTTGCTGGACTACAAAGCTATTCTCAAATGGGACGAACGAATTTTAATGCCGAAAATTTTTGCGTAGTCGAATATCTTAAAAGTAAAGATCTTCCTTTTGAAAATGCCGCTGCTTACTCGGCCAAGGATTTAGATCCCAAAATAGATAAAATGAATCTGATCATAAGCGTTTTAGAAAATCTCAAAAAATCTTCAAAAAATAAAACAGAGTATTCTCTAGATGATCATCGGGCCTGTGATTTATATTTAAAATCAGCGCCAGAAGGAACTGAAAAGAATAAAGCTAAACAATATCTTCAATCATTAGTTTATCCTGAAAAATTTCCTGTAAGTAACCAAAAAATTCTTGACCTCAGTGAGCAGTTGTCGAATGTTTTTCAAGCAGACATGCAAAAAGATCTTGGCTCTTATATGTTAAGACAACGGGCCAGCGCTGTTTTGGCCATGCAGGCCTCAAAAAACATCGAAGAATTTTGTAAACCAAAAAATAAAAAGAAATACACTGAAGCTGTGCAAACAGCAATTGGTGCTGGGGAAAGCCCTGAAGTTTTAAAAATTCCAGGAAAAGATAATGTCTGTAATGGCGTTGACTCCACCAGAAAAGATATTATCGCCCAATTTATTCAAGAAGAATCAGATACCATCTGCTCTAAGTTGCAGGGAGAACACGCTGATGCTGAAGCTGTGGCCTTTGCCGAAAAATACAAAAAAGACCTTTACAGTCAACTAAAAATTGCCAGCGATAATTTTACAAGTTATGGAACAAAACTTCATGAACATTATGAAACCTATAAAAGATTTGGCTGTGATAGAGCTGATTCCAAAGATCACCTAGCGCAAACTGTGGCAGCAAATAAAAGACAGTCCAATATCAATGCCATGAATGGGGCCTTAAGCTGTAAGGAAAGTAATTCACAAAATGCTTGGGCAGAACTAGAAAAAAAGGATAGCAAACAAGCTGCTAAAATTGAAAATGATGCTATTAAATATCTCGAAGAGATTGGTCTTACTTATAAAGATTTTCATTTCCCAGACGCTGATGCCTTTCGAGGGGCATTCAAAATGGATGCCTGCTTGATCGTTGATAAACTTTCAAATGCCAGTCCCAAACCATGGAGCAAATACAAAACAGAAAATAAACTCTCAGCAGATCAACTTGAAATCAGCGCTACCGCTTACGCCTCAGAATACAGCAAAGACTTTAAGATATTAGGATATACAAGCAAGGATGACTTTAAAAATAAATTTAAAGTAAATCCCTGCGATGGACTTGGACAGTTAGCGGGACATGCTCAAAAACAAAGGGCAAAATTAGTAAAAGAATACCCCCTACTTGCGCATCCTCAAACTTCGCATCCCCTACCAGGCGATCCAAAAAATCACACAAAAGAAGACGACCTTATTGTTGGCAAAGAAGAATGCCCAATTGCTGGATTAGGTGGACAGGCCTGGAGTAAAGGATGGGCAGATGCCTTAGACTACACACCCTACCGTGTTTTTGTGGGGAAACCTGATAGTGGTGGTTGTATCAGAAGAAAAATGTTCTCCGATGTTCTTGCTTTGGCATCAACAGAAGAAGCGAAAGACGCCGCCATTAAAACTGAATACGATAAAGTCTTTAAAGAAGAATTGCAGAATTTGAGAATAATTTGCAATAATGGGCTTGAAGAAGAGGGAAAACGAGCATCAGGTTTTCCTGGGATTGTTGAAAGTTTTTTAACCTGTGAAGATAAAAAAGAAGATTGCAAAGACATGGACTCATATAGTTTTGTTCTCTGCCGAATTTATGAAAATAGAGTTCAAGAAAAACAAAAAGACGAAATAATTACAGGTTATGCCATGATGGCCCTTATGGCCGGTGGCATACTAACAGGCGGCGCCCTTTCTGCCGCAGCACCTTTAGCAACAGCGGTATTTGCCGCAGCAGGATTGGCACTGACAGGTGTCGGTTCAATTGTCAGCATTCAAGAGCGAATAAAAACAGATAAACAAAACACAGCAAAAATAAATACATTTTCCACAGGCGTTGGTGAGGTCTCTTGGGAAGAATTTAAAACAGCTTGGGAAGCAGAAACGGTACAAGGCAGAAGGGCCTTTATGCTCGCCAATGCCATCGACTTGTTATCGATGATCCCCGATGCTGCATTATTAGTTGATGTCTTAAAACCGGCATCAGCGATGAGTAAATTAGAGAAAGCAGAAAAAGCCTATGATTTATTAAAAGCGCAAAGTGCTGCAGGAAAACTGCCGCCCGCCAGAAACGGACTGACTTACACACAAAATATCGCCAAGGCCCACGATGCGGCAATCGCATTGGGACAAACCGAAAAGGCCGAAGAATTACTTAAAGCTTCTGCCAAATATATTGAAAATGCCAAAGCAGAAATAGAAGAATCGATGAAAACAATCTTAAAAGATCCTTCTGCCATGAAACTATTAAAAGGCAAAAAAAACCTCGACTTGTCATTTATAAAAAAATTACACCCAGATGATGTCATCTCTTTAAGACAACTCGGTATGAAGGCCGATTTAATGATTTCAAAGGCGGGCAAAAATATCGCCCTAACAGATCAAATAAAAGCGGTGATGCTCAGGCTTGGGTTGAAACTGGAAGAGCTGGTTAAAAGCGGAAATTGCACGAAAGGTTAGCAAAGCAAACCAGCAACAGTATAATAATATATCTATCGCATTTGATTTCCGATGGGGTATATTTTAGGCGCATGACTTATAAAAATAAATTAGAACGCTCGAAGTACATTTTAAAAAAGCTAGAGTCTCTCTACCCAGAAACGCCCATTCCTCTTGACCATAATGATCCCTATACCCTTCTGATTGCCGTTTTACTTTCTGCCCAATGTACCGATCTTAGAGTTAATAAAATTACTCCAAAACTTTTTAAAAAGGCGCAAACACCATCCAGAATGATTCAACTTTCAATCGAAGAAATTGAAGATATCATTCGGCCATGTGGATTATCACCACAAAAGTCAAAGGCCATTTGGAATCTGTCCAAAATTATTTTAGAAAAACATCAAGGAATTGTACCTCAAACCTTTGAAGAGTTAGAAGAACTGCCTGGAGTCGGACACAAGACGGCATCAGTGGTAATGGCCCAGGCATTCGGGCATCCGACTTTTCCTGTTGACACTCACATTCATCGATTGGCCCATCGCTGGAAATTATCCAATGGAAAAAATGTTCTGCAAACTGAAAAAGATTTGAAAAAAATATTTGCCAAAAACCTTTGGAATAAACTTCATCTGCAAATTATTTTTTATGGACGAGAATATTGTAAGGCAAGGCCACATGAAATAAAAAACTGCCCTATTTGCCAGGAGATCTCATGAGCGAAATTACTCTACCTCCCGGGACGCTTCTCAAAATGCACACAAAATTGGTCGATAAAATGGCCTTCTATACTTTGCCAATGCCGGAAAAAAATATCGAGATGAACACGCTACTGGGAAAAAAAATAAAAATTAAATGGAGTGGCAAAATTCACTGCATCGACACTGGCAAAGCGATTAAAAAAACTTTTGGGCAAGGTTATTCCTTCCCTTCTTTTATGAAACTCGCTAGCTGTGATATTTGCTATGTGAAACCAGAACTGTGCCATTTTAACAAAGGAACTTGCAGACAACCGAAATGGGGTGAAGATCATTGCATGAGGCCACATATCGTTTATCTGTCA
The DNA here is from genome assembly GCA_023250815.1 of Bdellovibrionales bacterium. GTDB lineage: Bacteria > Bdellovibrionota > Bacteriovoracia > Bacteriovoracales > Bacteriovoracaceae > JAHEZZ01. The sequence continues at coordinate 12,800 of JAHEZZ010000029.1, read as the reverse complement.
ATAACTTCCGGAGCTAAAGTAGGAATCACTCGGGAAAGCAATATGCCTTACCGTTGGATTGATCAAGGAGCAGTACGTGCACTTCCTATTTTAAAAGTAAAAACCCGTCTAGATTCTGGCCTAATTGAAGTCGAAATCGCCAAAAATATTCCAGATAAAACCTCTTGGCAAAAAATGCTTAAGGGCGAATATGAAGAAGTCGATCTTTTTGCACTTCGAGAACAGGTTTATAACGATCTTGGCGATACACTAGATTCAGTTGCCGCAGAAGATTTGGATCTACCTCAAATAGAAATCAACTACCCCATCCTAAAACTTCCCAAAAAAATGCCATCTCTTGATTTAGAAAAAGAAAAAATAATTGAAGGAGAACTTTTGGGTATCAAAGGCCAATATCTGATTTTTGATACTGGCGTTTTTAATGTGCGAAAATTTCAAGGCCATCAAGTGGAAATCGAGACTCCTCACATTTGAGTTTTCCCTCTAATAAAACGTGGGCCACCATTTCCAAGGCCACATGCTGAATAATTGACTTTTAATTTAAGACTGCCTTTTAAATCAGCAGTGTCCAGTGAAATCAAAGCTGAAGTGTTCACAGGATTTGCATTCGGTGCAATTCTCGCCACTACAGCATTTCTTAAAACAAATCTAAAGCGACGGTCTTGTCTAACTGCACAGGCAGAATTGGCATCTACATTAACAGTATTTGAAACTTGCCAATCTTCAACAGTATCACCTACCCAGCGTTTAACAAAAAGAGGATTTTTTTCCCGGCCTTGCCCTCTAGGCCCCTTGATCTCAATGAGGTTCCCGCGAAAAGCAGCGATAGACCCTTTTTGTACTGCAGAGGAACCGCGATAATCAAAAGAAATAGTGGCACTATCTACTTTATGGCCTTGGGGGATTCGAGCGTTGATCACAATATTGCAAACTTTACGAGCAAGTCTAGTATCTAAACGAGAAGCTGGGGCCCCATCTTCATCAGATTCAGCATTGTCGTTATTGCCGTCAGATTGGGGAACCTGAGCGCTAAATTTATCGAATAAAATAGTCACTGTTTTTTGATCGGGAGTAGGAATCACCGTAGTCGTTCCGACGGGACAACCAGTACCTCTTAAAATAATATTTTCAAAATTAAAGTCGTCATCTTGGGCAAATGCCCCAGATATTGAATATGAAGAAAGAAGTGAAAGGATAATGATTAACATGATAACCCCCTTGTTATATTTAAGCATTAACGAATAAACCGATTGGTGACAAGAATACAGGTAAAAATAAATCAAAAAATATTTTTTGGGGCCACTTTGACTCTGGCCAATTAATCTAAATAATAGCGAACACTAGTTATAAATTTTCCCCGCTTAAATTTCAAGGCCGTTCGAAGTACAAGAGCTGTCTGGTTATGCAAAAGTTGATGGTACCATTTTGAAGTTACAAATTCCGGGATCACCACAGTGATCATGTCACCATAAGTTTCAAGGCCAACATTATCCAAAAAATTAAGAACGGGAGTGATCACTGAACGATAGGGGGAATCGAGGACAACTAATTGAGTATGAGGTGCCCACTTTGGCCATTCTGATTTTAACTGTTCTGTAACATGAGGGTCAAGATTGACATAACAGCAACGAACATCTTGAGTTAAACTTAAAGCGTAATTGATAGCATCCAAAACCCCAGGGTGAATGCCTGAAACAGGAACTACTGCCACATGACCGAGCCTTCCAGAGACCGGCGCTGAACGGTGTAATTTTCGTGTCAGTTGATCGTTGACGTCCTTGTAGTGACGTTGAATGCTTTTAAATAATGAAACTAAAAGAGGAATTAAAATTACAACGATCCAAGCACCGGATAAAAATTTGGTCATTGCAATCACAATTAAAACAGCAAAAGTGGTAATGGCACCAACAAAATTTAGAAAGGCCGATTTAATCCAATGAGCTTCCCTCTCCCTAAAATGAAAAATAATCATTCCGGTTTGTGAAAGTGTAAAAGAAAGAAAAACCCCAACCGCATAAAGAGGAATTAAAAGATGGGTATCCCCTTTAAAAATAACAATTAAAAAGGCAGCGGCAGCACTCAGTGCAATAATACCGTTAGAAAAAACTAAACGATCGCCCATACTGCTAAATTGTCTCGGTAAAAAACCATCGCGAGATATCAGCGAGGCCAGACGAGGAAAATCAGCATAACTTGTATTCGCCGCCAAGACCAAGATCGCAGCAGTTGTACCTTGGCAAATATAAAAGAAAATTCCTTTGCCAAAAATACTCATTGAAAGTTGAGAGATCACGGTTTGTCCATGGATAGGTGTAATTCTGAAAGTATGAGCAAGAAAAGTGAGGCCCAAAAACATGACTCCTAAAATTAGGGTCATCCACACCATGGTTTTTTTAGCATTGGTATGTGAAGGCGTTTTAAAAATGGGGACACCATTAGAGATCGCTTCAATCCCCGTAAGAGCGGCACAGCCGGAAGAAAAGGCCTTGAGAATTAAAAATATTTGCACATCAGGATAGGTTTCGTGAATAATCGGTGCAGGGTTTGGAATTTCCCCCATCAAATAGCGATAAGTTCCACCAGCAAGTAAAGTCATCAGAGAAAAAATAAAAAAATAAGTAGGAAGAGCAAAAATATTTGAGGACTCACGAATTCCACGCAAATTCATGACGGCGATAAAAATAACAATAACTACACCACAAACGACTTTGTGATTATCCACATAAGGAATTGCTGCCGCCATATTTTGGACACCAGCAGAAACAGAAACCGCCACAGTGAGAATATAATCAATAAGGAGTGATGCCCCAGCAATCAATCCAGCATGGGTCCCAATATTTTCCTTGGATACAGTATAGGCCCCACCTCCATGGGGGTAACACTCAATAGTCTGCTGATAGGAAAGGGTAATAATAATTAAAAGCAAACCAACTGCAACAGCAATAGGAAGCGACCAAGACATAGCGGCAACGGACAGTAATGACAGTGGAATGAGAATTTCTTCCGTAGCATAAGCAACAGAAGAAAGGGCATCAGAAGATAAAACAGCGAGGGCCTTCCAGTTGGGAATACGTTCGTGGGCCATGGCCTCGGTAGGCATGGGGCTTCCAATTAAATAACTTTTTAATTTTGATAGGATCATAATTCTGTTATTGTAAATTTAGAGGGCAATCTACGCTTGAAGATTTCTCTTTTCAAGACAATTACGGCGCCCCCTCTGATCTGCGAAAGTGCCTAAGCTTTAAACGGCCAGTATAGTTTATACATTTTTAACCATTCTAACATATTAATATTACATCAAAAACTTGGCCTAAAATGTGCAAGCTTTTAGATTAAAAAGGGGAAGTTTTATGAAAAAAATTTTAAGTATGCTGACATTGTCGCTTTTATTTTCAGGCTGCCCAGACATGACTGAAAAAACCGAATTAAACGAATTTGAAATCTGCACAGTGGTTAATAATGTTAATATAGACGATGGAGTCAAAGAGGCCCGAGTCATTCTCATGGCATCGGCCAACGGAAATAGTCAATCGGTAGAAGTTCTCGCCGATATAAATATCAATCACCAAGAAAGGGCCTGTGGCGGAAAATTTAAAGGCGAAAACAACAAGCTAAAAGCGCTAACTGTAACTCAGATTCAATCTGTTATTTTAATTGATAAAAATGGCAAAAATATTTACGGCAGTGGCCAACTCCCATGGGATGAAAAAATTATTGAAGTAAAATTTGATGGATTTTACAAAAAACCTCCTTCAGATGCAGGTGAACAACCTTTGGCATTCTATCTTAAGGCCTTAAATAAATTTTCAAAAAAATCAGTCAGTAAACTTCCAAATAATTCACATCTTATAAAAGAAGAAAATAAAATTCAAGAAAGTAAAAAGGCAAGTTCATCTCAATCAGTGCAGATATAAATTGAAAAAGTCTAAGCTTAAATACATTTTTGCTGCTTCACTTCTACTCTTGATAAATAATACCAAGAGCACAGAGGGTGATCATGCTTTGATTCATCAAAAATTTATTCAATCTTTACAAACATCGGCAATTGATAAAAACAAAAGTATGCGAGCAGAAATTACAAGTGCCAAATCATATCAATCATCACGTGAGGGATACCAAGCAGTAGTTGATTTAAGAGTCAAAAGAGGGCAAAGTTTGGACGGCGGGTTTGTTAATATTTCAAAAATTTTTTATTCTCAAACTATTTCCATTTGGTTTGAAAGTCTTTATCACGCTGATAAATTTGTACAACTTATAAATAGCGATAAAGAAATGATCATCTTGTATAATAAGACTCACGCAAGCGAATTTCGAAATCAATTAGAAATTCCAGGCCGTTTACTTTTTAGCTTTGATCCAAAAAATAAGACAATCACTCCAATCTTTAATCTCTAAGGAATTCAGAAAGTTCCTCGACTCCTCTGCAAAATGATAGTAAGAAGTTGTCCTATGTCTCAAAATAAACAATACCAACGCATCTATATCGAAATTAGCAATCTGTGCAATTTAAAATGTAGTTTTTGTCCTGAAGTCGTTGATAACAAAAAAACAATGAGTCCTGATTTTTTTGCCAATATCTTAGAGCAAGTACTCCCCTATACTGAAGAAATTACTTTGCATATATTAGGCGAACCCTTAAATCACCCTAACTTTCTTGAAATATTAAAACGAGGGGAAGAAAAGAAAGCATCGATTAACCTTACAACCAATGGGACGTTGATAAAAAAATACGGGGCCGAATTAATAGCATCACCAGCAATTAGGCAAATTAATTTTTCTCTGCAAAGTTTTACTGATAATTTTCCACAAAGCGATTGCGCAAACTACTTAAATAATATTTTGCAATTTTCTAACGATGCAGAAAAAAATCGCCCCAAATTATTTATCAACTATCGACTGTGGGATATCACCCAAAATTCATGGAGCGAAACGGAGAATATTTTTTTCAAAGAAATTTGTCGTCACTACCAAAACAATATTAATCCTCGAGTTGAAGTGGGCATGATCAAAAGTAAAAAAATCAACGGTTCACACTACTTTCATTTTGATTCTCGTTTTATTTGGCCGCTTAAAACACATCCTAAAGAAACTGCTCCTTTTGATTTAACCGGTTTTTGTTATGGTGGGCAAAAACAATTGGCAATTTGTGCTAACGGCACTGTTGTCCCCTGCTGCCTAGATAAAGACGGCCAAATCAACCTAGGTAATCTTGGTGAACAAAATTTTTCAAGCATTCGTGAATCTAAAAAACTAAAATTAATTATTGATCATTTTAACCGGGGCGAAGTTATCGAAGAACTTTGCCAAAGATGCAATTATCGAAATCGATTCAATAAAAAAGCACTGAAGCTTAAAAAGACTGGAGGCACAAGCGCCCCCAGAGTTTTATAATTAGACTCAAAACTAGCATCGTCTCCACTGAATTTTATACAAAATCCCGGCTTTAAAATCAGCGCTGTCGATTGTCGCAAGAGCATCTTCTCCAGCTAAATTGCTCTTCACATAGATACTAGAATTTACCCGAAGATTCACATCTGCACCGCAGGCCGACCAAACCAGGCCGGTTAAAACAACATTGCTTTGTACTAAATAATCCGAATCAAGTTCACCAAAAAATTTGCGTATAACTTTTGGGCCACGGCCTCCGGCAAAGAAATACTCAGAGCTAAACTGTGATTCTGCTCCATAAGGAAGGGAATTAAATCCCCGATAATCTGCTTCAATTATAGAAATACTAAATCCTTGGGGGACATGAACAGGAATAGCAAGATTGCAGGATTTTCGATCCAATGTCTTAAAAGAATTTGCCTGTACTTGAAAAGAATCAAAAATAAGGCTGAGTGATTTTTGATCTGGACTGAGAGTTACCGAGGCAGAACCAGCGGGACATCCTGTGCCACCATAACCAGGAATTCCTAAGCGAATGTCATCTGCATAGGCCATTTTTGCACCCATCATTGACCAGAAAAAAAGTTGGCAGGCGGTGATGAGAAGTGTCTGTTTCATATTTCTCTCCTTGAGATAAGATTTCCCATTCAATTTTTGAATGAAGTCCTCTCTTAAAATTACCTTAAATGGGAGAAGAATTTTTGAAAAGAATATTCTTTATAATGAAAAAGAAAGTGCGCCACATGGTCTCACAATATCAAACATCATTAGATTTTTAATAAAAACTGCGGTCATTCACTCCACATGGTGTAAAGGGGATGAGAAATTTTTTCAAAAATATTTTTTCAGTAGCAAGAAGACACCGCTTTTTTTGTTAAGCAGTCAGAGATTCCATGCAAGATGCTGACAAATTCTTACAAATAGCATCTTTTTAATGTTTATAAAAACTTTAAGAATCAAAAAGTTCATTCATTTGTTACAAAAAGATTAACTACAAAAAACACGGAAAAGATTTTTGTGCTTTAGAGGTCTACAATGATTAACACTGAAGTTTTACCCAGCTCACAACTTTGCCTACAACTAAAAGAGATATTAGAAAGCTATTTTGATAAACACCCCAACATCAGCATCAATGCCTTGGCAATGCGTTCACAAGTTGGAGCAACAACCCTTCGCAGAATACTTTCACTCTCCATTAAGGGTGATCCCTCACCTCACACTGTCTTAAATTTAGTAAGTGCTGTTAGTAAAGAAAGACAACTTTCTAAACTTCTCAGCATGTTTGATGGGCCAATTGGTGAAATGCTCAATCAGTGCTTCAGCAATTACGTAGAACAAGCGACTCCTCATACTTACGATAGAGACTTAAACCAATTGTTAACTGATAAAACAAACTACTTTATTTATAAATTGGCGGCGAACAAGTGTGGCGTCACAAAAAATGAAGTGCAAAACCTCTACGGTAATGACGGCCTAGAAAAACTTTATGAAATGGTTCATTCTGGCCATATCTTAACAATTGAAAATGTTTTTCATGCCAAAGAAAAGGATTTTAGTCTGGATCTCATGGTAATCAAAAATCATCTTCCCGACCTTGTAAGATTTTATCGGCCAGAAGAACTGGATAAAGGTCTTAATTTATTTTATACCATGAGTGAGTCCCTAAACTCAGAGGGAATTAAAAAAATAAAAGAAATACAAAAAGAGGCGGTAAAAAAAACATATGAAATCTTAAGTCAAAGAGAGTTTCAAGGCGAGATCCCTTATTTCACGCTGCAAGTTTGTGATACTCTCATGGCAAAAGATTTAGGAGCGTTACTACAATGAATACTTTTATGAAAAAAATTATTTACTCGGCGATGCTTTTTACTCTCAACTTATCAGCAGGAGAGCTGACTGGCGCCGGGGCCCGTGCTTTGCTAACTAAAAATGGCATCAATCCGCAAATACTAGAACAAACGGGACATCGTATAATGGCGGGAGAATTAACAGGTGCGGGAAAAATGGTTGATATCAATCGCATAGAATATTTTATGACTGATAAAAAAGTTTACTCAATGAATGAAGTTCGTCAGGTGATACTAGACCCCAGAGCAGAAAGAGCGGAAAGAGAAGGCAGACTTCCAAAACCTACACTGAATGACGTAAAATCTCTTGAAGTCAATCAAGCGCAAATTGGAACTACTTTAATTCAAGCTGTAGTGATAAAAGAACAACCTTAACCTATCGAGCAGCTCGTGATATTCTTCTTGTATGTTGCTGGAAAAAAAATTATCGCCAATATTATTTTATGATGGCAATTGCGCCCTTTGCTCACGATTTGTTCAATTTATTTTTCGAATTGAAAAAAATAATCTAATTTATTTTTCTTCCTTACAAGGAGAAATGGCACAAAAAATTTTACCCCATAACCTTATTTCTGATTTAAATACCGTTGTTTTTTTTCAAGATAATATAACCTACATAAAATCTCAGGCGATTTTAAATTGTTTAATAATTGCTCGTCCTTTTTTTTTATGGCAGCTACTAAAACTTGCACCTTTCTTCTTAAGCAATGCTTTTTACAACTTTTTTGCGACACACCGTCATAGTATTTTAAAAAATACACAATGTATTATACCAAGCGCAGAGCAAAAAAATCGTTTTCTTCCGTAGTCGAGTCCACAAACTTTAGGCATTATTAGGTATGGAAGAAATGTATCAAATTGCAGTTGATTATCCAGGAATGACTTTATTGTCCTACCTCAAAACACATAATCAAAATTTTAAAACTGGAGATTTGGTATATGTCCCTCTGGGAAAAAGAAAAGCTCAAGGCTGCGTAATTGATTCTATTTCTGCTCCAAAAGATGAAAAAACCAACTATAAAATGATCGAAGGCCTATGTGATTCACATTTCCAAATTGGCGCAAAAGATTTGGAACTTTATCAATGGATTTCCCGTTATTATCACTATCCTTTAGGGCAAATTATTTTTGATACGCTACCAAAGTCTCTAAAGCGTCCGAGAATCATAAAATGGGAAGAAGGCCTGGGAGAATCTCTAGATTTTGAACTTAATCCTCTACAAAAAGAAATTTCAGAGGATATCAAGAAACATGCGGATCATTTTCATAAGTTTTTCATTCACGGTGTAACCGGTAGTGGAAAGAGCGGCATTTATATTGAACTTATGAAAAACAAATTAAATGAAGGCAAATCGGTTCTTTTTTTAGTTCCAGAAATAAATTTAACCCCGGCGCTTATCAATCTATTTAAAAAAACATTACCAGGCCCAGTGATCTGCTATCATTCAAATATTTCGGCCTCTTTAAAATACCAAATTTGGAATGACTTAAATAAATTTGATCGGCCAATAACTATTTTGGGTGTAAGAAGTAGTATCTATTTACCAATAAAAAACTTAGGCCTTATCGTTGTCGATGAGGAACATGACCAATCTTTTAAACAAAATGACCGTTGCCCTTATAACGGCAGAGATGTGGCAATAAAAAAAGCGCAAATTTTAAATATCCCCATCATTATGGGTTCGGCCACACCTAGTGTTGAAAACTTTTTTTCTTTTTATCAAAATAAAAAGAATGCCTACTCCTCCTCTTATATCTTAAAAGATCGCGCTCAAGGACACTTTCCCAAAATTCAAATTGTCGACGTAAGAAAAGATAAAAAAATAAAAAATGCCCATTGGCCAATGTCACAAACGTCCTTAGACGAACTTAGTGAGGTATTAAAATCGGGTGAAAAGGCCATTATCTTTGTCAATCGATTAGGATTTGCTCAATTTTTACAATGCTCTTCTTGTGGTTATAAGTTTTGCGATCCAGGAAGCGACATCCCCCTTCGTTATTTTAAAAATAAGAATATTTTATCTTCCACTCAAAGTGATTATAAAATTCCCATGCCGGATTGGTGTCCCCAGTGTGGTAACTTAGAATTATGGCAGCAAGGTTTTGGCACAGAAAAAGTCCAAGAAGTTCTCAAAGATTATTTTAAAGACGCCATTATTGAAAGATTTGATCGAGATGAAATTAAAAACTTTGATAAAATGGAACAGCGATTGGATCATTTTATCAATGGAAAAATTGATATCTTAGTAGGCACACAAATGCTTGCCAAAGGCCATAATTTTCCCAAAGTTAATTTAGTTATAATTTTAGGTATTGATTCCCAACTTAATTATCCAGATTTCAGATCGAGCGAAAAAGTTTATCAACTGCTAACACAGGTATCTGGAAGGGCCGGCCGTTTTAATGACGCTCTTAAATCCAAAGTCATTATCCAAACGCTTTCGCCAGGGGCAGAAATATTTGAAGATGTAAAAGGAGAAAATTTCGACCATTTTTATTATAAAGAAATGGAGGTTCGAAAAATGCTTTCTCTTCCCCCTTATTCTAGGCAAGCGGCAATTTTTTTAACCTCGGGAAACAAAGAACGATTGGTGGAAAAATCCAACCTCTATGCCAAGCAAATTCTCCTCTGGTGTGAAAAAAATCAACTGGCCATTAAAATTCTTGGGCCAGTACCTCTTATGATGGAAAAAAGGCAAAATAAATTCACGTGGTGTATCCTACTACAAACAGATAATACTGCCCATCTACATCTGACCTGTGACATGGCCGTTCACAACAGGCCAAAAGGTATCATCACTAAATTAGATGTAGATCCTGGGCAAATTCTTTAAAAAGGGACAATGATGAAGGCCGATTTAGTTATTAGAGATGTAAAAATATTTTCAAATGATAAACTTGAAAATGGAGATCTTGCTTTTTGTGAAGGAAAAATAATTCATACCCATGGAAAGTTTTTTGGTCATTTTAATGAAGAACATTTATTTTCAGGGGCCATCGCACTTCCTGGATTAATTGATAGTCAAGTTCATTTCAGAGAACCAGGACTGATCCATAAAGAAGATTTAGAAAGCGGAAGCCAAAGTGCGGTGATGGGTGGTATTTGCACATATTTTGAAATGCCCAACACTAATCCATCAACCTCTACCGTTTCGCTTATTCGCCAAAAGTGTGAAATTGCATCTCGAAAATCTTGGGCCAATTATGGATTCTTCATTGGAGCAACGGGAACAAATACTGATCAACTTATTCTGGCACAAAAAGAAATTGGCTGCATTGGAGTAAAAATATTTCTAGGAAGCTCCACCGGAAATTTGCTTCTTTTTGATAAAGAATCCTTACTTGAAATTTTTGAAAAAGTCTCAATGACAATTTCAATACATTCTGAAGATGAAGACCTTCTAAATAAAAGAATACAAATTAAAAACGATGCTACAAGTGTTCATGCTCACCTTATTTGGCGAAATGAAGAAACTGCTTTGCTGGCAACCAAAAGAATTGTCCAACTAGCAAGACAAAAAAATAAAAAAATACATATTTTACATGTAACCAGCAAAGCAGAAATTGAGTTTCTCGCATCACAAAAAGATATTTGCACAGTAGAAGTTACCCCACAACATCTCACACTATTCGCTCCTGATTGCTATGATCGCCTAGGCACCCTGGCCCAAATGAATCCACCAATTAGAGAAGATGAGCACCGTCAGGCCTTATGGAAAGCTCTAAAATCGGGGGTCATTGATGTCATTGGATCTGATCATGCTCCTCACACACTTGAAGAAAAAAATAAAGGTTATCCTAATACCCCTTCGGGTATGCCAGGAGTTCAAACCACTCTTCCTCTTCTCTTAAATTATGTTAATCAAAAGAAACTAGCGCTCAATGATGTTGTTCGTTTACTTGCGATTAATCCCGCAAAAATTTTTAACCTCAAAAATAAAGGCAAAATTGAAATTGGTATGGACGCCGATATTACCTTGGTCGATTTAGAAAAATCATTTGAAATCAAAAATCAAGATCAAAAAAGTAAAGTGGCCTGGACCCCTTTTCATGGAACCAAAGGCAAAGGTTGTCCCGTTGCCACCATTGTCTCTGGAGCAATGGCAATGAAAGAAAATAATCTTATAAATAAAAATGCACAGGCAATAAAACGATTTTAAGCAACTGAAGGATTTGTTTTCTGAGAATTTTTACTACTGTTACTCGCCTTAGCTTGGGGCGCAGAATTTTTTAATCTATCTTCATAATAGGCAATCATGTCTTTTTTCTCAAGATTATTATTGGAGACAATATTTTCAATTTCTTGACGTTGTAATATAGTTTTTCTCTCAGATTCTCTTGCTGCCTCAGCAGTTATGCTTCTAACTCTTTCTTCGTAACGATTACTCACAGCACTCAACTGCTCCTTACTTGTATCACGCTGCTTTGACAAATCTTGATTAAATTGAACCCGCATCTCTGTCAATCGTTGCTTATAATCAGTATCACGCTTGTGGGCCTCTCTGCGCATATTTTCTCTCTCATTGTCTAGTTTTTGTGCTTGATATTGCGAAAGTTTAGTAACCTCATCGGTAAAAACTCTCTGTGCCGCTTTTTGTTTTTCATCAAACTTAACTTTCATATTATCTTTTTCAATATCTCGTAATTGAATCCCCTCGCGGTAAACATCTTCGTTTTTGAATGAACGGTTATAATACGACCTCTCCATTTCATCTAACGTTTGATTATAATTTGATCTTGTTCCCTCTAAAATTTGTTTTTTATCGTCATTAAATTTGTCTTCAAGATCAGAAACTTGACGATCCCTCGACTCTACCAACTGTTCGAGTTTGCGATTTTGTGTCATACCCATATTATTTTTATAAAAAGTATTAGTATCATCACTTCTTTGTTCCCTGGCCTTCTGAGTCTCTCTGTATTTTAACAGTTCATCATTCAAATCATTTTTGGTGGTATTTAAAAGCCTAGAGGATTCGGCATCATTCTGCTCAAGACGCTCAGTATGCTTTATTCTATTTTCATCTTGATCTTTTGCAAAACGTGCTTGTTGCGATCTCACACTTGCATTTGTACTGTCTTTAAGATCATTCATTTCATTTGAATGTCTAAACTCAGTATCTCGAGCATTTAATCCTGAAACTTCATCCTTGTGATGTAGTTTTATACCACTTTGTTTTCTCTGCTCACCTAGATCTTTATTATAACTTGAAGAAATATCCCCCATCTTTTCTTGAAATTCTTTTCTCTGTTCTTTATTTTCTTTCAAAAACTGATCTTTTAGTTCTGCTTTTTCATCTATAAGGGCCTTATTATAATTGCTAAAACGCTCTCTATTTGCTTTTGCCATTTTCTCATTTGTATTGTCAAAATTATCTTGAATAGTATTAACTTCTTTCGCTTGATTATTTTTGAGAGAATCAATTTTATTTTTAAGCCTTTCTTCTTTTCGAGCTACGATTTCATTTTGATCTTCTTTAAGATCCTGCACCTTTTTTTGATTTTCATTTTTTAAATCAGCAATTTTTCTTCCAAGGTCATCAATTTTCATTTTTTGCCCTCAAGGCC
>JAHEZZ010000028.1 GCA_023250815.1 Bdellovibrionales bacterium | reverse complement strand
CTTAATGGCAAAATAATAAGAGAAAAATTTTTAGAAAAATATAAACTCCCCACCACTGTTTCAGTGATTGCAGCTGAGTTAGACCCTCACTATTTTGATGTTGGCAAGGGAATAGAAGAGGCAAAAAAAATATTTGCACTCGACTTTGTGGAACCCGCCACTCATAGCTATTTTCACCCGCTAAGCTGGGATGAAATACCTATTCCCTATGACCGCCAACAATACAGCAACCAGTCTGAGAAATATAAAGAGGGAGCGATCTTATCTTATAAATCTGAGAACTCCCCTCCCCTGCTTGATTACCAAAAAGAAATTTTGGGCTCTATCAATTTCATAGAAAAAAATCTTTTAGATTCTAATAAAAAAGTAAAAATTTTACTTTGGTCAGGAAATTGCAGGCCCCCCAAAAAAGTATTTGAATTATTAGAAAAAAATAAAATCGCCAATCTGAATGGAGGTGGGCAGCAGATGGATAAGCGCAATCCCTCCTATTCACATCTTTGGCCGCTCTATCGGGAAATAGAAGGGCATATCCAAGTTTATGCTTCCAACTTCAATGAAAATCCCTACACCAATTTATGGAATGGCCCATACAACGGTTATTCTGAGGTTTTAGAAACTTTTCAAAATACCGAATCTCCTATTCGTGTTGGGCCGATAAATATTTATTACCATTTCTATAGTGGGGAAAAAATATCTTCCATAAAGGCCTTGAAAGAAGTCTATGATTGGGTTCAGGCACAAGAAATTAATCCCATCACGACAACTGAATATATCAAAATGGTTTTGGATTATAAGAAATTTTCTGTTGAAAAAATTTCTTCTTGGCATTATCAAATAAATCATGGAGCGATTAAAACCATCCGTCTCAATCAAAGCAATCTTTTTCCGGACTATCTAAAAAGTAAAAATATTATTGGACATCAACTGTTTCAAAATCAAATGTATTTATTTTTGGGGCCCAAAGATCAAGCCGAACTTTACCTCGAGAAGAAAGAAGAACAAAAGATTACACATCTAGTATCCTCTAATTCTCAAATTCAAGCATGGGATTTAAACAGCAATAAATTAAATTACCAAGCTCACAGTTTCACCCCTCATGAATTAACCTTAAAACTTCCTTCTGGCGCCATTCTAAGGCCAGAAAACGAGATTGAAAGAAGTGAGATACTGTCAGGAAATATAGTAAAAATTTATTTTAAAAAGAAAGATACCCATCTCACCTTAACATGGGAAAAAAGTTAGAATGATACTAGTTCGCTGGACTCATTTTTTATTTTTTATAATTCTGGTAAGTGGGATGACCTTCTTCACTTTTCCTTCTTTTGAGAAAATGGGCCTTTTGTATTTTAATAGTTACAAATATGAAGAAGCTATAAATTTCTTTGAAAAAATTAACCATTTCAAAGAAAATAATGTCTCAGTACTTAACAAATTAAAAGATTATTTTTTACTACAGGGGAATGTCGAACGTGCCATTCTTTCGCAAAAAAGAATTACAGAACTTTTGCCAAAAAATATAAAATACCTTGAAGAACTGGCCAAATTATACAGCTGGAATCAAAAACCCCTAGAAAATTTAAAAACTAGAGAAAAAGTTGTGGCGCTATCGCCAAAAGGCACGAAAGAAAATGAGCTTTTAGAAATTTTAGAAGAGTATCGCTGGCTCCGTGCTTATAATGATTCAGATCGCATTGCCTTTTCCCTTCAAGAATCGACAAATCCTAAAGTTCTTATTGAAGTGTTAAAATATTATTTATCTACTCATCATAATGACAGAATAATTTCATTGGCCCAAAAACTAAGCAAAATAAATGGGCCCAATGTCGACTACTATACTTATGTGGCCCAGTCCTATGAACTATCTAAAGATTTTCCTAATGCTATTAAGTTTTATATGGCCGCAGTGGCAAAGGACATCAGTGCTATAAAATTATATTCTAATTTGCAATTTATCTCGATCTATTTCCATTCCTTTGAGGCCGATTTTGAAACCTTTGAACATATTGTTGGATTGCATCGCCAATTACATCATGATGAATTGGTCTCAAAAATGTATATGACTTATGCCCTACTTTCTCCCAAGCGATTTGAATTGGCCTTGGCAAATATGGATGCCCTAATTCGCGACAAAAAATTTCAAGAGATTAAAAACTTTGTCGCTTCTTTTAGCATAAAGGCGACATCTCAAGAGCTCTACCAGAGCGCACTTCTTATGGTTAAAATCGATTTTTTTGAAGATGCAATATTATATTTAGAAAAGGCCTTAGAAATTAATCCGACGGCCTTAAAATATTATGAAGAACTTACTTATTTATACGAAAAAAGGGGACTAAAAAAGAAGGCACTAGAACTTCAATATCGCTATCTTAAAATTTTAAAAAACAAAGGAGTTAAAACTTCCTCTTTTATTATTTCTATTGATGAGACCCTTTTGGCGATGAATGATTTTAATCAAAAAGAGAATTCTATAATTGCCAAAGAAAAATTGGAAATAAAAAAAACACAACAAAAAATAATTCAACTTCACATTGAAACGAAAGATGTCAATCAACAGATTGTTACACTCGAACAGTACTGTCATGATTACCCATTTGACATAGAATATCTCAGAATTTTAGCAGGGCTATACAGCAATAAGCAGGAAGACGAAAAGGCACAAAATATTTATAGCAAAATTAATAAAATGAACCCATCTGACCCAGAAGCTGCACTCTTTTTGGCCGACTTTGCAATCCAAAACAACAATTTCCAAGAAGCGGAAAATTATCTTTATACTATAAATAAAGGGCCCAATAACTGGGTCGTATTAAATCGCCTCGAGGCAATCTACGACAATAGAGATATAAAATCTCATCAAAAAGTTTGTGATGAAGTTCTAAAAACCTCCCCGACAAAAGAATTTCTTGCTATTGAAACTACCGCCAAATGTTTATATTCAACAGGACAAAAACAAAAGGCCATCATCCTTTTAAACAACGACCTCAAGGCCAACCCTCAACATAAAAGCAATCGCATCTTACTCACATACTACTTGTTAGATTTAGGATACGTGGGAACTGCGATATCAAATTTTTCACTTATCTCTAAAGATTTAGAACTTAGAAAAGAGTACCTTGATTTAAAATCTTATTTCTTGGAAATCGTTGAATCAAAACGCTATCAAAATGCTTGGGATCACACCGCCAATTTCAATTATTTTAATACTTCAATTTATTCTTATTTACATTGGAATCTTAGAGTAAATAAAAATATCTTCCCTTATTTTATCGGCTATCAAAATCAACAAAATAATTACCTCCAAGGAAAAACCCATAATGGATATCACGCCTTGGTTAGTGGCCTCAAAAAAGACAATGGAAAATTAGAATTATGGGCAGGGAAAAATTATGGAAAAAGCACAAAAATAAGCGGTGGGGTTAATGCTCAGTATTTGGTGCATCCAGAACACACCCTATCAGCATCTATCGCCTCCAAACAAATCACGAACGACCTGCTGTCATGGAGTTTTTACCCCGATTCATCCAGGGATATGTGGTCTTCCTCTTGGTCTGCTCATCCTGCGATATTGCCAGTGGAATGGAATTTAGGAATTCGCACAGAGTACTATCATATCTCCAATCTCAAATTAAATAGGACAATTGGAGAATTCAATTTAGACTATCGCAAATCCCTACCATGGTTTGCTGGAATATATTTTCGAAAACAAAATGTTACAAAAAACAACGTTGCCGGAAATCAAATTGTCGATACCTTTGCTCAGTTTTTTTCAGTTGGCGCCAAACATGAATGGAATAAAAGCTGGTGGTCAGAAGTTCGCGGCAGTATTGGCCGCGATACAGATCGCAATATACCTCTTGGGAAGTTGAGATCTTTTCAAGGCCTGATCTATTATAATCATGGACAAAATCGTGACGGCTATTTTCAAGTGCTCTGGTTTAATGAAAGTTTGAACTCAAATGTTAGCAATGGTCTTTTACTAGGATTAAATTACCAAATATGGATATAAATCAACGACCGGCCTTAGTGCTCCTGCGTGAACGGCCTTATGCAAATGACATCAAAATATTGCGAGAATTATTCTCCGCCTTCAACATACCTCATATTCAATTTTCTGATTTTAATGAAATTAAAAATTTTGAACGTTCTTCATGGCACATGATGATTATGGAGCATTTTATCAATCAGACAAATACTTTAGATCTTCTATCAGAACGTCTTAAAGACAATTCTCCTCCTTGCTTTCTCTTGACCAGTAAAGAATTAGATCAAGATGAGGAAGACATCGTTCTCACTCACAGAATTAATATTTTATCCAGGCCGCTAACCATAAATACAATTTACCAAAGGCTAAATAGTATTTTAGAATAAGGAAAAAAGTTTATGGCAATCCATTTAAAACTGAATACCCAAAAAAATATAATCCTTATTATATTGCCTGTGATCTTGTTTTTTTCTGCACGATTAATTTCACCCAATAACTTGTCTTTTTTTGCCATTAATCCGCATCCTTATTTAATTGTGGCAATATTATATTCTGCTTATTACGGTGTAATGCCGGGCCTTAATTTATCAATCTTATTATCTATACTCTATTTTTCCACACTCCATTTTCAAACTGACTATCAAAATGTTGAAACCATTTTTACTTTTTATAATTTAAGTTTTCCGCTGGCGATGATCTTTTCTTCTTTGATGGTGGGAGAACTTCGCAGTCGGGCAATGACTCAAAATAGTGAGCTAAAAGAAAAAAACCAAGAACAACAAGATATCAACAATAAAATAAGCAGCAAAATAACATTATTGGAAAAACAAAACTTTGAAATCAAAAAGCAATTCGTGACCAGACTTGAAACCACTGCCAGCGTTTTTAAGATGGTTGAAGGCCTTGGTGGCCTAGATGTTAACGAAATAATTGAAAATTTTTTTAAAATCTTGCAGCATCATTTTTCAATTACGCTGGGACATTATTATCTCTACCGGCCGGAATTTAAACAAATACTTTGTAAATACACTTTTAGTCAGACTGATCAAAGTAATTGGATTGAAAAAGTTTTTAAAATAAAAGAAGACCCTCTTATTGCAAAGGCAATAAAAGAGAAAAAAATATGCCATTTCAAAGAAGTATTAAATGAAAACCCCACTAGTACGTATCAACATTCTTTAGTGGTGTTGCCGATTATTATTAACGACACCGTCTATGGACTAATCACGATTAACGAAATGCCCTTTCTGCAATTTAGTGCCAGTAATTTAAAACATATTGAACTCTATACACTGTGGCTGTCAAGATCCCTGGACCATAGCATACGATTTAACCGCATAACTTATGGCCGTGATTTTGATAACGAACTCAATCTCTACAGCTACTCTTATTTTACTGAGAGGATAAAAGAAGAGTTTGAGCTGGCACAAAAATATAATCTTGGATTAACTACGGTCAAAATTAAAATGCTTAAAATTAACAAGTATGGATCGGAGAAAGTAAAATATATCCGAAAATCATTTGCCGAAATTTTAAAAAAGTTAACCCGAAAGATAGACTGTGTTTGTATTGGGGAAGACGAATCATATTTTTATATTATAATCAACACTCAAAATAACCGCGAACATGAATTGTTTACTAGCGGACTAGAAAAATACATGGAGGGATTAAAACATTGGCAAAAACTGCAAGAGTCAATGCAAATTGCCATCTTTGTTGGGCATTATTCCAAACAAAAAGATGTCAGTGATTATTTAAAACAAATAGAAATATGAAAATAATATATCTAATACTATTTTTTATTATCAAAATAAGCGGGCAATCCCTTTGGTTAAAAGGTTATATTAATTATTCTTTGTTCCTCTACATCATTAATCCTCTGACTGCTTTTTTTATGCTCCCCTATCTCCGTCTTTACCCGGAAAGAAAACCTTGGGGATATGCCTTAATTCTGACAGATATTGCGCTACCCATATTTGGTTTTTGGGCCCAGGTCATCTTTTTTGTAAGTGCACCACTGTACCGCTATTATTATAAAAAAATTACAAAAGATAACCTTCATCAATTTGGCAAAGAAGAATTTGATCTTGATGTCCATAATAAAACTTATAAAGCACTACTAAAAAAAGAAGACCTAAAAACTCAGGAAATAAGGCCCTACCTAGATCTTTTTTTAGATAACAATCTCGATTTAAAAGTGAATGCCTGCTTAAAACTTTCCAAAATGCCATATGAAGAAAGTGTGCCTCTACTCAAGATAGCTCTCCAAGATGAAAACTATGAAGTACGCTATATGGCCAACAATATTTTAGATAAGATTGAACAGAAACTAATGAATGAGATCGATCATCTTGAACAAAATATTTTAAAAAGACCCCATCAATTAGAAAATTATGTCTTAAGAGGTTATGCTTACACTCGCTTGGCCAATAGCGGGATTTTAGAATCGGTACTCTCTAAGGTTTTTTTAACAAAGGCCCTTCACGATTTTAATCATGTTTTAAAACATGGCGAGAATGATATTTATATGTACGTCAAAATTGTTCAAATACTTAATTTATTTTCTAAATATGAAGAAATGATTGACGTCATTCAACAGGCAATGAAGCTCAAGCTAGATAATGAAAACCGTGATAAACTTTATTTTTATCGGGCAGAGGCCTATTTTAATTTAAAAAGTCCTTACCTGGCCTTTGAAGATTGTAAAAAAATTGATCAATTTGAAATCAAAAACCAAAAATTAAAGGAATCACTCGATTGGTGGAAATAACAAGAATAGATGAATTAATTAAAACTATTATGAGTTCGGCCCTTCTCGATCGCAACCATGCTGTAACTATTTTACTAAAAATTAGAAATCCCATAGAAATTAAAGAATTTTTTTTTCAGGCCATTAAAAGCGGTGATTTTGATTTACAATTTCTGGGTTTATCCCTGGCAGAAAATCTTTTGGAAGATAATCATATTGAAACGGCCGTTCTTTCTCTCATCTTTCTCAATTCCCTACTCTTTCAAGGCAATATTTCTTTAGCAAATAATGCAAAAAAATTACAAGACTCTTTTTTTAGAAATACTTCCCTGGTTGATCAATACAAAAAGAATTGCCTGCTTAAAGCATGGCAAAAAGTCCCTGGCGCTGATCGAATGAATTTTGTTCGTATCATACGAGTGTTTAAATACCAAACATTAGTCTCTATTTTAGTAGAAGGACTTTCCAGTAAAGATGAAAATCTTGTACTCGAAACGATAGAAACCTTGATTGTCTTAAACGATACACGGGGTAATCGGGCACTTCGAGCGCTGCTCATACATAAAGAAGTAAAACTTGTGGCCAAGGCGATCGAAGCACTTGGCCATCTCGGCAATGTTTTTGATTTATACCGAAGTTATCACCTTTTAAAACATTCTCATTTAGAAGTTAAACAGAAGGCCATTCGCACTTTTAGGTTGATTAATCCTAAAATCGCAATCTTTATATTTAAAAATATTTACAATGAAAGCACATTTGAATTAAAAAAAATTATTATTTCTGAGACTGCAGAAATCAAAAATACCCGATCCCTTAAATTACTCTTAAATTGGCTCGACAATGAAAAAGATAAAAATATTCAAACCACTTTAGAATGGTCTATTTACAATCTGGCCACTAGAAAAAAAATTAAAACCCTCATTTCTGTATTCCAAAAGGCAAAAGACCAAACAAAATTTAAAATCATCAATATGATGGCGGACTTTCAAGATCATAAATGCCAGCAACATTATCTCAAAATCTTAAATGAAAATTACCCGATCTTTCTAAAATTAGCAGTCCTAGGCCCTCTGGCCGCACACAAAGGCAAGAAGGTAAATAGTATCCTCAATCATTATGCTAACCGATATAACGATATTTTGGGCCTTACCGCCTTTGATTCTATGCTACGTTTAGACAATCAAATTGCACTTTCTATCACTCTAGATTTTATCCAAAAAGATATACCTTTAGAATCTTCACATCATCTGCTTTTGTTACAATATATTAAATCAACAAAGGATTTTTCGAGCGATGGAAAAATCATTCAAGAGTATCTGTTAAAAATTTTGCAAGAGGCCCCTTACGATGCAAAATTTATGGCATTAAGTGCCATTCGAACCCATCACTCTACTGCCATATTTAATTATTTGCTTAAAATTTACAAAGAACAAGTTTTTAAATCCTATCAAGATGGCATTAAAAATTCAGTCATTGATATTTTAAATTATTTCCCTTTCTATTTAACAGTTCAAGTAATGCATGAAGAAGATATTACAATTATAGAAAAAATTGACTTTTATCAATGTCGACACCAACTGCTAGTCTATCTAATAAAATTATCAAGCTCTTTTGACTCTGGCCATCGCCTACCTCAATTGCTCAATTTAAAATCAAAGGCGATCACTCACCGTTTAAATATTATGATACAATACAATCAAGTAAATCTTGAAGACGGATTGCAGATGGTTTCCTACTTGCTTCAAAATTCCATGCCTATTCATTTTGAAAATATTAAGTTGATCAAAGATAATTACTATTCGCTACTCGAGTTAGAAGAAAAAAGAACTTACTTAGAAATGACCATAAAAGGTGGAGTCGTTGAGGAATTTGATTTCATAAGCAACGAAATTTTTAGTTTTAAAGATGAAGATTTAAATAGAAAATACTATCAATGGATAAATGATAAAGTATGAGTGATGTGTGTCTCATTTTAGAAGGAACTTATCCTTATGTAACAGGGGGGGTGTCGACCTGTGTCCATCAACTAATAGAAGAAACTCCCAATATCAATTATTCCATTATTTTTATCGGTTCAACACACAAAAGAGATGCTCAATTTAAATACAAACTTCCTCGAAATATAAAAGTTTTTAAAGAGCTTTATCTTTTTGACAGTTCTAATCTAGAAGATTTAAGCCCCAAAAAATTAGGGTTAAATGCTCAGGAAAAAAAAATTATTAAAGAAAGTTTATTATTTGCCGGCGACGGGCCACTGATCGATTTGTACCAACTTTTTTTTGATCCCGACAAACGCCGTTATGATCCGGAAGAACTTTTCTATAGCCAAGAAGTCTGGGAAATGATCGAAGAAAATTACCATTCCCAATTTAAATCTTCCGATGCTCCTTCTTTTATCGATTTTTTTTATACATGGCGATTTTCCAACTATCCTATTTTTAAAATTTTTTCTATGGATATTCCCAAGGCCAGCATTTACCACACCATGTGCACTGGTTATGCGGGTCTCCTTGGATGCATGGCCAAAGAAAAATTCAAACGACCTCTTATCTTAACCGAACACGGAATTTATACTCATGAAAGAAAAATTGAAATTTCCATGAGCGACTGGTTGTATTCACCCAATGAAGATTTAGTTGCCGAAGAAGGCCTAAGTTATTTTAAAAAATGGTGGTATAATTTATTTTATGTTTTCGGCAAACTTACCTACAATTATGCCAATAGCATCACCACTTTATACGAAGGCAATAAGAAAAAACAAATTGAACTTGGCGCTGATCCTGATAAAATCATCATAATCCCCAATGGGATTAAAGAAGAAAAAATAAAAGAGGGGCACATCACTCAAAACTTAGGCGATCGCCCTGAAAAAATTATTGCCTTAGTGGGAAGAGTCGTTCCCATCAAAGATATTAAAATGTTTATCAAAGCAGTGGCCTATATATACCAATATGAAAAAAATTTTAAGGCACTTATATTAGGGCCAACCAATGAAGATGAAGATTATTTTCAGGATTGCCAAACATTATCCAACCTTCTAGGATTAAACGATATCATTCAATTCACTGGAAAAGTTGATGTCCGTACCTACTACGGAAAAATTGATGTCTTAGCACTCTCAAGTATTTCAGAAGGACAACCTTTGGCGGTTCTAGAGGCATTTGCTTACGGTATTCCAGTAGTAACCACAGATGTCGGCAGTTGCTCTGAACTGGTTCTCGGAAGAACAGCAGAAGATTTGGCATTAGGCCGAGCGGGATTTTGCGTAAAATTTGGACAATCAGAAGAACTGGGATCAAAAATACTTTTCCTACTGCAAGATAGGGAACAGTTGTTAAGAATGGGAGAAGTCGCCTACCAAAGGTTCAAACTATTTTATCAGGAGAAATACACCATGCGCAGTTATCTCAATCTTTACAACCGCTATTTATCCTATACTTTCTAAGGAAATATTATGGCCGGCATAGGTTTTAGATTACAACGTTATTTTGTAGAGGGAAATGTTCTAGGATTTATCCAAGGTGCTTGTTATTCTGTCATCATCTCAACAGGCCCTTGGCTCATTACTATCTTGGCCATTTCTCTAGTTTCTATCTACGCCCAAACGAGAATTAATATTCACGATCTCTATATATTTAAATCCATGATTTGCTACACCTATGCTTCTAGTCTTGTTCTTTTTGGACTCATTGAAATGCCTCTCACTCGCTATATCGCCGATCAAATTTATAAAGATGACTACACGACTTTTAAAAGCGTCTTTGTCACAGTCGTTAGTTTTTTCATTTTGCTTACCCCTCTTTTAGCAGGAAGTTTTTACAGCTCATTTAATGAATTTAGCACTCTTACTAAATTAAGTGGCATGCTTTTTTTTGCCAGCGTCTTGGTTATTTGGCCGGCCATGATCTTTTTGAGTGCCGCAAAAAATTTTCATCAAATTATTTTCAGTTTTCTTTGGGGGGCCGGAGCTTCTGCTCTTTTAAGCATACAACTTGGCAAGCACTATGAATTACCAGGTTATATTTTAGGCTATGCTATGGGGCAAATGCTTCTCGCCATTGGACTAGCATCCAATGTTATGCATGAATTTAAAACTACCGATTATTTTTCCCTAGACTTTCTAAGCTATTTTAGCAAACACAAAATTCTAGTAGCGGTGGGGTTATTTTATTATCTTGGCATCTGGTCCGATAAAGTCATTTTTTGGTTTGGCCCAGAAGGAGAAAAAATTTTACACCTTTTTTATACCAATCATTATTATGACACCGCCATGTTTTTGGCCTATCTTTCGATTGTTCCTTCTTTGGCCATTTTTTTAGTGCAAGTGGAAACCAATTTTGCCAAAAGATATTTTTTTTATTTTCAGGCGATTGAAAAGAAAAACAATTTAAATGTTATTAATGAAAACGTAAATGATATTGTGATTAGTGTGAGGGAGGGCCTTTATCGCCTCTTTCGCATTCAAACCTTAATCACTTTTTTACTTTGGTATTTTGCAGAGAAAATATTGGGGTCACTTTATTTCCCCGCAATCATGACCTCCATATTTAAATACGGTATTATTGGCGCTTATATGCAGTCTCTTTTTGTCTCCATTAATATTATGCTGCTTTATTTTTTACAGCACAAAAAAGTATTTATTCATTACTTACTTTTCTTCCTGCTAAATACCGGGCTCTCCCTAGTTACCTCGCGATTAGACTACCGCTATTATGGCCTTGGCTATCTAATAAGTACCTTCATCACCTTACTGCTTTCTTTCTTTGCCCTTAACCATATTCTTAAAAAATTAAATTTTTATACCTTTATGGGTCAACCTATCTATGCTTAAAAATACAATCCTTATTTTTCTTTTTCTAATTTGCTCCTGCGCAAAACAAAAGATTGTCACCCCATCCTCTGCCCTGGGCCTCAAGGGTTGGCGCTATCAATTGCAAAATTTAGGGGTCAGGTCTTTAAAGAAAATTGAAGATGGGGATCATCTTTTATGGGTTATTGATTATTCCAAAGATGGCAGTGACGATCAGGCCTTCACATTAACGCAAATTAAATCCTTAAAAAGAAATAACAATTTTATATGTGCCTATTTGAGTTTGGGTGAGGCCGAAGATTATCGTTTTTATTTTAAAAACCTAAATCGCTCCCTTCTTGTATCCGCCAACACTAATTGGCATGGTAATTTTCCCGTACGTTTCTGGGAAAAAGAATGGAAAGAGGTCGTTCAAACTTACTTAAAAAAAATTATCTCAGCTGGTTTTGACGGTGTTTTCTTTGATGTGGTTGATGTTTTTCATACCTTCAAAGAAGAAAAAGGCTACGCTGAAAAGATGGCCCATTTAATCGTCGATTTGCATAAATATTCTCTTCAGCTAAATCCCAATTTTAAAATCTTTTTACAAAATGGCGGCGATATCATTCACTACTTAAATAAAGATACTAAAGAATTACTACTGGCGGCGATTCAAGGTCTATCATTTGAAGGAGTCATATTCAATTATCAGCTACCGGATCTGCCTTTTTTAAATAATGAACAAGTAGAAGAAAATATGAAGTTCTATCAACAACAAGGCAAATGGGTTTTTTCTTTAGAATACCCAAAAAACAACCAGCAAATTGATCAATATATTAATAAAATAAAAAAGATTAAGGGCGTTTTCCCTCTCGCTACAGATAAAGATTTAAAGGGACAATATTTTTGGGATCATTAGTCGTTTCTCTTAATAATTACTTCAAATGAGTATAACGTCCAAAAGCTTCCAAAACTTGCTCATCAATTATTTCTCCGTCGCTGGCCACTATCTGTTCCTTCACGAAGCCAAAAGGAACCTCACTGGAATACCAAATCACGTAGCCGCTAAAATTTTTCTCATGTCGACAGGCCATGAACTCACCTGCAGGAACTTGGACCTTCTCCATTCGATTGGACCATCCTGACTCAAGCAAGCCCTTACAAAATTCTTGAGTGTCACTGACATATAGCAAAGCATAGAACTCGACCCATTCTTCGATAGCGGGAAAAGCAGATTGGATTATGCGCACTAAGGCCTGGTTTTTTTCTGTGTCCACCATTTCAACACGTTTTTCAAATTGACCTTTATGAGGCTTTCCGTCGATGAGGAACGATACGCCATACGACACCCAGTCTCCTGCTGACGGTGACGCCGCAATTATCGTAAAAGAGAATGTCAAAACTAAAAGGTTAAATAAAATTTTCACTAAGTCCCCCAAAATAAGATTTGAAGTACCGAAGATAAAAAGACACGTCAATGCTTTTTTAGTACTCTTTTTCTTTGCATTGGGGGGCTACAGAGATCCCTCACAAATTACTTTCTCCTCTAGATCTTCATCAGCTGTTGATTCTAGGTTTCCAAGCATTTGACCATTTTTTTGGGCCAGATATACAACAAAAGTTTCTGCTTGGTCGTAAACAACAAACAAATCTCGCTCGGGGCCTCTCTCAATAATTGCTGGTCTTTTTTCTTTCATTTCAGGAGTTACTTCAATGGTATTTAAAGCAGAATCAATTTTTATAACGTGCTTTGGCCCATTACAAATTAAAGTTCCTGCTGCTGCTTGTGCGATTGAAACAACTAAGATTAAAACAAATAATAAACTATTCACAATTAACTCCTATAGAATTTAGATGGATTTTACAGATAACAATTTTAGAAGAATTTGTTATCTGTTTTGTATTCTTTATATAATACCAGGTACATATTTGTTTAAGCGAGAGGGAGTTATGAAAAATACCCCCTGAAAAACAGGGGGTATAAATCTTTAGATTTTTTTTACATTAATATGAACGATAGTAGAATTTATTGGCGCCAATTGACACAACACCAGACTCAACTGATTTCTCCATTGCCCCATCTTCATTAAATTTCCGATATCCATTAAACTTAATAGAGAGACTGTTAAAAGAAGAATTTTCAGGGTTTGCTACCGAATAAACATCTTGATTACAATCTAAACATCTTGCCCTGTTAGTTAAAGAAAGGTTAAAACTTGCAATAATACTTTGATTCGAAGACATTCCAGACTTAAGAATAATTTTGTATTCATTTTTAAATTCGTTTTCTTTAGCTGTTTCATTCACACAAAGAAGTTCGGGAGTCCTACTCCAAGAATTCTTAACAGAAGTCACTTGATAACAACTTTCGTTAGCAAAAACAGATACTGTCGTTAATAAAAAAGCGATCATTGATATTTTTTTCATAAATTCCTCCAATTTTTAAATATTAATTAATAAACGAAATGTTTTTCAACGATAACAGGGTTTCCAATCACAATACTGCTATTCGCTGGGATCTTGCTTGTTGAAATTTCAACTTCTTGTTCTTTAAGATCTGAGCAATCAACAAACGGTTTTTTGTAAGAAAAAGTTACAGTTGTAGGTCTCTTAAACAAAGGATTAAATCCTGGGTCAAGAGGCAGGCCAACATTAACATTAAAACTTTGTGAACTTACAGGATTACAAGCATAAGTTGTAAAAGTAAAAGTAGTGGTAACAGCACGACGTGGCCCTGGGCCTGGCATTAAATTTCCTCTAGCGGTAACCGATTTAAGCATCACATCGGGAAGATATTCTCCTGGCATGGATGGTGCTCTAAAAGCAAAAAGATTTCCTGTGGTGATCGCAGTTACAAATAATACAGATAAAATTGTTTTCATAAAAACTCCTTTAGTAGTTTGTTACGCAGAGATATCTACCAAGGAGATGAATGTGTAAAATTAAAATTTCTTATTGAGGATAATAAGTAAAACTTATAAATTAATTAAAAAGAGGAGCATTGTACCAACCCATTCCATAACAATAGCGAGACTTCACGCTCTCATATGAACTAGGATCATTACTCAGATTTTGTTGATAGGCCCGGCGGCCATCTCGATAAGCACTCACGCATTTACTGCCAGCGATTGAAGTATCCCCTTCCCTCGCAGAAATATTTAAGTCTGCCAATCCTGCCGTATACCCACTGGCATAACAAGAATCAGCAGCATTGTTCATCGATCCATAAACGATCCCAATTCTTTGGCCCTCACTAAAACTTCTTTTACAACCTTCATTATTTTGACTGGAGAGAAGATTTTTTCCAGCGTTAATACCTAATTGATAACAACCTTCATCGTTTACTTGGGCACGAGTATTGGCCCCTTCTAAAAAAGCTGATTTTAGACCGCGGCCGTAACTATCCCAATAATAGCTGTTACCACAAGGTGAGGTATTCCATGCAAAAGCGAAATTCGCCATAAAAAAACTTACAAGTAAAAATTGAATCTTCATAAGATCTCCTTTATTTCGAATGCAAATACTACTTTAAATATAAAGTCTAGTAACCTAAATAGCGATAATGTTCGTAAATATTTCCACCAAGCTCTTTGCCGTGAGTGCCATTTTTAAAAAACTCCATGACATAACGAGAGTTAAATCCAATCACTCCAAAATTTCTTATTTGCGATCGATGGCTCATCTCATGTGCCTGCAAATCTGACGAACGTGGACTCTCTTCATCAGATAAAATTTGGTTCCCCAAAGTAAAAGTTCGAGCAAAAAAAGATTGAACAAGTCCCCCTCTTCGAAACTGAGTATCCTCAATCATCTGTCGATCAATTGCAGTAGTACCAGCTCCGTGCTCTGCTTGAAATTTATTTTCCAAGGCCATTTTTTCATCGGAAATTTCTGGCAAATAGCGCACTCCCATAATGGCAATTTTTAGCGTGCCAAATCCCAAACCATAAAGTACTCCATCTCTAGCACCTTCTGCGACATCCTCATTCTCAACTAAAGCAACAACTATTCCATGAGCAGAACCGTAGGCGGATGTTTCTAAAAGTTCGAGCAAAGCATTTTGAAAAGTCGCACTGGTGGTTAACCCTTTAATTGTGGGATGGGCAATATTTCCCGGCAAAAGCCCCAACAAAATTGATTCGATAGCGCCAATTATAGCGCCCTTATCCACACTTCGACGAGTGACCATTGATTGTGCCGCCCCTGCCATTCCACCTAAAATAATTTGCTCCGCCAAACGTCCAGAGGTAAATCCTGCGCCCAAAATGGTGGTGACACCTACATCCACAATTGCTTGCGGGTACAAATCTTTAAATGGGATATCGTATTTTACTTTACTCACCACATTTTTAACTGCAATACCGGCCAAATTTCCAATGATTGGATTCCCTGTTAATAAAAAAACTCCTGTTCCGACAGTAAGGTTAGAGACATTTTCAATAGAACCTACCTTGGCAAGAAAATCTCTGGTCTTTAAAAGAATTCGCATCATTCTGCCTTTTAAATAAACAGGATTGCCTTTTTTATCGTAGAGCACGGGCAAATTTTTATCCCAAGGGTGATCGGGAAAAAGCGTTTCTAATGCAGAAAAATTTTGAATAATTTCGAAGTTTCGAGGTAAAAACAAGGAGCGATTTTTTATCCCAATAACAATATTTTTTTCTTTTGCCAGCTGAAAGATTTCTTTTTCATTATGCTTAAACCATTTTCTCAAATGCAGAAGGTATTTTAAATCGCCAACCTCAAGCTTATTGATATAGGTGTATTCTTTTATCAAAGGAACTAAATAATCACGGTACTTATTTACAAAACTGGGAGTCAATTTATAATACTTAATACCACTAGCTTCACCTAGGGGTAGCTCAATTCCAACTTTCGAAAAAAGTTCCAAGCTTACATATTTTAAAAGCGGTATTTTATAAGGAAGCGCATTGATGGTATTATAAACTTGCACGGTAAAAATTTTAAAATTTTTATCCGCATCTGAATTGCTTTCAATTTTAAGTGGCTTGCCTGATTGTCTTTTATATTCGAAATCAAAACCTGGCCCATCTAAATTTGAAAAGTTTTGTTGATAAGTTTTTTCGGCATTTTTAATCCAATCAACATAAAGATCGTAATAATTTTTTCGAGATTTGTCATAGGCCTTGGTTATTTTTAGAAATTTAACCACCGTAGGCCTTGATGCTTTAAATAATTTTTGAAATCCATCGTAAGCTAAACCATTTTCTGCTTGCACGGTAATATATTTAAAAATACTCTGGCCTTCAGGATCATTTGCTAAATCGTTATAGAGCTTAAGCCTTGCTCTCCTTTTGAATCGAGAGATCATCTTTTTATTAAAAATCTTGAGTTTAAAATTAATTGCCTTGCCATCGCCTGAATAAAGCTGAATCACCAATTTATTTTTTACTTCCTTAAGTTTTGGAACTTCGATGAGAAGAGATTCAAATTTATCTTTCCATTTAAGAAAATTTTCTAAAGGCCTTTTACCTAACACCTCATCTAACTTCGCCTTCTCTTTTAAAAGGTGGGCATCAGACAAATAAAGATCAACTTGATCGATAAGATCAGACAGAATTAAATCTACCGCATAGATCTTGCCAGAAAGCCTCATAAGTAGATGATCACTTTCATCTATTGCTAAAAGCGTGCCGGGAGCACTCTCTAGTTTTAAAATAATCTGTTTATAAACAGGTGAATTGTCTATGGCATTTAAAATGCCATCCTGGGCCTGTCCAGTCACGCTCATTAAAAAAGCTAAAATTAAGAATTTAAAATTTTTAACCAATTGAAATCTAATGGTTTTATCCTTTTTTTTAAAAATTAGAACGACGAGACTATGTGCATCACCTATTTTTGTAAAGGACCTTGAAAAAATAGGCCTAAAGGCCCTTATAAAGCATTAAATTATTCCGAAAAGAGATCGAGAGTTCAAGATGGCCATAAAATTTATATTTTCAATATTAATGCTCTTTTGGGCAAAAAATGTCTCGGCAAATCTATATGAAGCTTGCAAAAGAGATATTCAAAAATATTGCCAAGTCTACAGCAGCGAGCGCGATATTCTTTTTTGTTTGAAAAAGATTTCCAATCTTTTAGAAGCTCCATCCTGTTTTAATTACGTCGCAACTGAAGTTAACAAATTGTTAAAAAAACAAGCAGAAGAAGAGCGCCAAAGGAAACGGCCTCCGGAAGTCAAAAAACCAGTAGAGGCGACAACTCCTCAAATAATTAAAAGTGAGCAAGAAATTTTAAATGAAAAAAGATATAAAGAGCGACTGGCAAAATGTAACAAAGAATGGCCAAATGAAGAAGATTTTTGGAATCGCAAAGAACAAGTTTGCGAAGATTATGCAAAAATGAATCCTGATTTTGAAACATCTAATTGTATCTCTGATTTATCAGTAAAAAAGAAGAACGCAGAAGAACGATTCAGCTATGAAGCGTTTATTTATCAAAAATGCACAGAATCGTTAAATAAAGATACTGAATGGAGAAAATGCTTTAAGCAGAATAAAATAACAACTCCTGATTATTTTGCTAATTTTTTAAAATGCAATCCAAAGATTCGATCTTGCCTTAACAATCTTAACAGTAAATATTCGGCCCAGAAAGATAGTAAAATAAGTGATTATTATTATCAACATTGTTCTTTCCGCTATGAGGAACCTCAATATTCAGAAGAATCACTTAGCTGCATCGCCAGTATGGCGAGAAGGGGCAATCAATATATTTCGAATGTCTCTGATGTTGCTTCTTTTTGTTCCGATAATATAAAACCCTGCATCGATTTCATTATTAAAGAAAATAAAATCACAAACTTAACTTTTGATGAACATAGAATTATTGATAAAGTTTGTTTTTTACGTTTGCAAGAGGAGACAGATCTTAAAACTGCTCAATGTTACTATAAAACACAAAAAGAATTTAAACTTCCAACTTCAGAACTCAGTCCTTTTTGCCAAGAGACTTCAAATGAAGGAAGAAATTGTATTTCGTTAGCGGTGAAACAGGGAATATCATTAGAAGATGCAAAAAATAAAATATGCCTGGTAAATTCACCAATAATGCAAAAATGCCTTATGCATTATTTAACTCATCAAGATGAACCGCCTTATGCCACTAACAGAGGAGATGCTTCAGCACGTGCCTTTTGGTATTGCTCACTTGAAGACCAAGCTGGGCAAAGCTGCTTTTTAAATAAAATTGAAAAAGAACAAAGTTCTACCGATCAAGATTTTAGAAAAATTGCCAGTGTCTGCAGAAAACTACATGCCAATTTCAATCAATGTTACGAAGATTTTGTGCGACAATTTGATTTTCAAATAAATCGATTTGGTTCCAGAAAAGAGATTGGACTACAATTGTGTGAAATTCCAATTGAAGAAATGCGTCTTTGTATACTGGATATCCTAATTGATCCCGAAATACTTATTACTGAATCCACTTTTTTTACTCCTAAACCTGCAATTGATTATTCATTTGATAAAACATACGATTTTTGTCATTCCAAAGTTTTAAAAAAACTTTTTGCAGACATGAGAGACAATGGTCAAAAATGGGCCTGTCGATCAGAACCCTTTGAAAATCTTTCTTTAGAAGATCAAAATAAAAAGTGTGTTGAAATAACCGATTCACCTAGTTGTAATAAATTTAAATTAAAAATTGTTCCTAATATTTCAGATTACAACCTAAAACCAATTTGCAAAAGAATGACCAAAAAATATTTTCTAAGAAGAGGGCCACTTTATCTTGAATGCTTAAAAAGAAATCTCCCAAATTAAGATCTCTTTTCGATTTCAGTCTGTGGCAAATCTTCATTGAGCAGTTTTTATTTTTTTAAATAAAAGTTTCAAAGCTTAGGATGTAGAACCATACTCTAATCAAATCGGAGCTAGCGCCCCCTCCCAACTAGACAAAAAAAAATCGCTAAAGGGCCCTTGACAATTTATACTATTAAATAAATAGTACTATTTAAAAGGGGTTCTAAATGGATGCAAATGAAGCTATCAAAAAAATCGACGAAATCAATAAGGTCATGGAGAGCAGCAACCGTGTCATCTTTTCAGGAGAGAAGATGATGGCGATCGGGGGAATGATCACCCTCATTCCTATTATTGAAATTGGGACCAAGGGTATGACCTTCGGCAATGAGGCGCTTGCAGATAACCCTATGCTCTTGACGATCATACATACGGTTTTTTACTGGGCGCTATTCTCTTTACTCGGTAGGGCCATTCCCAGCTGGAGGAGTGATCGTGAATCCCTGCACCCTCTGATTAAAAAGGCCTTCGGGATTCATCGCCAGTTTCTAGTCACCATCATGGGATCGATCTTTGCCTTTGCGGCCATCGGTCAATTTCAATTTATCCATCCTATTGTCTTTTTGTTATTGGGATTCTTGTTCAGTCTGTACGGCAAATATTCGATTCCGGCAGTTACCTGCATCTCATGGACCTATACTGTGGCCGGTGTGCTCTATCTCTACTTGACCAAGTTCCACATCCCACACCTGTGGGTATGGTTCACTCTCTACAATGGGCTGAGCTACGTGCTGATGGGGCTCTTTCTTTGCAAGGCCTCACATGCCTCTCTGAAGTTGACGGTGTGAAAGACCTAGACAGAGTCCTTCATCAACCGGTTCGTACGCGAATCGTCGCCTATTTGGTGAGCGTTCAAGAATGCGATTACACCACACTGAAGAAAGCATTGGGCCTGAGCGATGGGCACATGAGCACCCATATGAAAGAACTCCTGGGCAGCGGTTATTTGGAGATGGAAAAGTCCTTTGTTCAGAATAAACCACGAACAACTTATCGGTTGACCAAGACGGGCAAGAAACGCTTTGGCGAATACGTGTCGATTTTAAAATCATTGATTGAGTTGGCCTAACAAAAAAATCAGGGCATAGGAATTTTCTTTAATATTATCCAAGCTAAAACAGTACCCCCAATTTGTGCTAAGACAAAGGGAACAAAATGATGAGGTGCCATTCCACAAAATGTATTAGTGAACATACGTGCAAACATCACCGCAGGATTTGTAAAAGCAGTTGAAGAAGTAAACCAATATCCAGCAGTAATATAAGCAGCGATACTGAGCGGAGCAAACTCAACATGTTTCCTTCCCACTAAAGCAATTACACATATAAGACCAAAGGTCGCAATGACTTCAGAAAATATAAGATGTGCACCTGAGCGATCAATGGTTGAAATAACAAATGGAGAAAGATTAAACATTAGATGAGTTGTGATAACACCGATATAAGCTCCAATCATTTGCGCGGCCACGTAAAAGAAAAAATCTCTCTTGGTACTTCGTCCCCACAGAAATTCCACAAGACTCACGACAGGGTTCATATGGGCCCCAGAGATAGGGCCGAGTGTTTGAATGAGAACAAATAAACCAGCACCAGTTGCTATTGAATTGGCCAAGAGAGCTGCTCCGATCTGCCCCAGAAAAAGACTTTGCGCCATGATTCCCGAACCTAGAACTATCATTACCAGAAAAGCTGTCCCTAAAAATTCCGCCCAAAAATTTACTTTCATAAAATTATATTCCTAAAAATTGA